>JBJXDS010000227.1:0-9861 GCA_046154525.1 Bacteroidia bacterium | reverse complement strand
TATTCAAATTTTGATTATCCGCCGAACCAGTTGGTAATTTTACATTACCCCCATTGCTTAAATAAATGGTGTCGCTACTTATGGTAAGTGATTGTAATTCGTTGGTAGCTGATGAATCGGGTAAGGTGGCCGTGCCACCACTTTGCGATAATAGTATGCGGCCTCCCGTTCTTGAAATAGTTTGTAGTTCGTTGGTTGAAGAAGAGTCAGGATATGGAATTGTTCCTCCATTTTTACTTAAAACCAAACGTCCTCCTGTTTTTGAAAGGGTTTGAAGTTCATTTGTTGAATCTTGGTCATAAACAGTCACGCTTCCACCACCTAAACTCAACGACAAGGTGTTGCCTGATTTACTAACGGTTTGAATTTCGTTAGTAGCCGAGGCATCTGGCAATGTGATCGTGTTTCCTCTTTGAATAGAAACAGAGGCTCCACTTATATTCAAATTTTGATTATCCGCCGAACCAGTTGGTAATTTTACATTACCCCCATTGCTTAAATAAATGGTGTCGCTACTTATGGTAAGTGATTGTAATTCATTAGTAGCGGATGAATCTGGCAAATTAATGGTATTACCTCTCTGTATTGCAATTCTGCCTCCTGTTATTGATAATTGCTGATTATCGGCACTACTTCCACCGCTTCCGGAGGGTAATTTTACATAGCCGCCGTTGCTCAGTCTTACCGTATCGTTGCTTATTGTTAAAGTTTGAATTTCATTAGTGGACGACGAATCGGGATAAGGGATGGTACCACCATTTTTACTTAAAACCAATCTTCCACCGGTTTTAGTAAGAGTTTGAATTTCGTTCGTAGAATCTATATCATTAAGGGTAATGCTTCCTCCACCTTGATTTAGGGTAACAATATTTCCGGATTTTGTTAAGGTTTGGATTTCATTGGAGGACGACGAATCGGGTAAGGGTATATTACCTCCATTTTGCGATAAACTAATGCGACCGCCAGTTTTCGATAAAATTTGAATTTCATTAGTAGACGACGAATCAGGATAAGGGATAGTTCCACCATTTTTGCTTAAAACCAATCTACCTCCGGTTTTTGTAAGGGTTTGTAATTCGTTGGTAGAATCGGTATCGGTTAAAGTAATGCTACCTCCACCTTGACTTAGAGTTATAATATTTCCGGATTTGGATAAGGTTTGGATTTCATTCGAGGATGAGGAGTCGGGTAAGGGTATAGTACCTCCGTTTTGGGATAGAATAATTCGTCCTCCTGTTTTTGAAATCGTTTGAAGTTCATTGGTGGAGGAAGAATCCGGCAAAGCCACCGAGCCCCCATTTTGTGTCATAATAATTCGTCCACCTGTTCTGGAAATTCCTTGAATTTCATTCGAAGACGAAGAATCAGGTAACAATACACTATTTCCTCTTTGTATAGTCAAAGTTCCTCCAGTTCTTGCTAATAATTGATTATCGGTAGTTCCAACAGGCAATTTTACAAAGCCACCATTTGTTAAAAAAATAGTATCATTTTTAAGGGATATGGCTTGTATTTCATTAGTTGAGGATGAATCCGGTAAAGCTATGGTTCCTCCATTTTGCGATAAAATAATACGACCTCCCGTTTTAGCAAGCGTTTGGATTTCATTGGTTGATGAGGAATCGGGAAGTGAAATTGTTCCTCCATTTCTGCTTAATACTAAACGCCCGCCGGTTTTTGTAAGAGTTTGTAGTTCATTAGTAGAATCCGTATCTGTTAGGGTAATACTTCCGCCACCTTGGTTTAATGTTACGGTATTTCCAGTTTTGCTGAGGGTTTGAATTTCGTTGGAAGCAGAAGAATCTGGAAAGGAAATGTTACCTCCGCCTTGTGAAAGAAAGATTCGTCCACCTGTTTTTGAGAGCGATTGAATTTCATTTGTTGACGATGAATCAGGTAGAGCAATGGTTCCGCCATTTCTATTTAAAACTAAACGACCTCCTGTTTTTGAAAGGGTTTGAAGTTCGTTGGTTGAATCCTGATCGCTTAAAGTGAAACTACCTCCGCTTTGACTTAAAGAAACACTATTTCCGGATTTGTTAATAGTTTGTAATTCATTGGTGGCTGATGAATCAGGATATGGAATTGAACCCCCACCCCTACTCAAAAACAAACGACCGCCCGTTTTTGAAAGCGTTTGAAGTTCGTTACTTGAATCCTGATCATTTAAAATTATGCTTCCTCCACTTTGACTTAAGGTAACTATATTTCCACTTTTGTCAAGTGTTTGCAATTCGTTACTATCAGAGGAATCTGGTAAGGGAATGCTGCCCCCGTTTTGAGAAAGTAATATTCGTCCTCCTGTTTTTGAAAGAGTTTGCAGTTCATTGGAAGGTGAAATATCGTTAGCTGTAATAGTTACAATTCCAGAAATTCCTCCTCCATTAAGTCCATTACCTGCAATTACCTCCGTTATGTCACCACCTGAATTATCGTCAGGAGCAGGTGTCCAAGTGGTTCCATTCCATTTTAATATTTGACCAATAATGGCCCCCTGTTGCGCTATCCCAATGGGGTTAGTTATATTGCCATTTCCTTTTAAAGTGGCATCTGTTACTTGATTTACATTTATTGTGCCTGGAACCCATGCCGTCCCATTCCATTGCAATATCTGATTATTTGTTGCACCTCCACCTCTAATTTGAGAAGGGTTAATGGAGCCCATTTTTTTTAAATGGTTTGTAGAATCAGAAACGTTAGAAAAAAGCGAATATGGAACACTAATTATTTGTGATGTACCAATACTAATATAGTTAGTACCCCCTAAGGCATCCATTTCTATTTTAATAAATTTAGAACCTACCCCCCAATTAATAGAATTAAAAATCCCATTTTGAGCAATTCCAGTTCCAATTTGAAGTGTAAAAAGCCCTAGTCCATTGGTAATTACATTGTGTCTTTCGGAATAAAGAACCGTTCCGGTAGGTGAAAGTTCAATAAAACTAATTTGAACACCTATTGCCTGATTGGCTATTAACGCCCCATTAATAGAGCGGGCTACCGCTTGATAATTAATTGCATTGGGGCTTTGGGCATTAGAAAAACTGACTAGAGCAATAAGAGTGAGTGACGTAATAATTTTTTTCATAAATTAAAATTAGTATGGATTAAATAGGCCTAAAGGATTATTATTTTAAAATTAGTTATAGAATTGTTTCTCGTATCTAAAATACCCAGTATATATAAACCGGAGCGATAGCTGCTCACATTTAAAACCGTATTATTTACACTTATTCTTGTTGATTCAGATTCATTGATAAGTATTACTTTTCCCGTTATCTCCGTAAAATTATAAAATAAAAATCCAACCATTTCATCTGGGATATCTATTTGTAAATATCCTGTGGTTGGATTCGGAAAAATATTAATATTAGTTGGATGCGTTAATATAATATTTTTACCAAATACCTGATTAAATCCTTCATTTAAATTGAGAATATCAGTTGTGAAATTTTGAACGGCCATTTCACCAATCGTATAATCTAACCAAATATTTCCTGCAATAATGCTTGAACCATTGGAACTAAATACACTTCTGTCCAATTGTTGGGCAATGCTACTAATACAACTAAATAAACAAAAGGCTATAAAAATAATATGTTTCATAGTTTAATAAAATTAAAAATTGGTTGTCTATTCCATCAGAAAGAAATAAAGTTATCTAATTAATACATCAAAAATAACATTGGTTAAACAGATATGGCATAAAATAAATCACAATCTCTCCACATACAATTAATGTAACTTGAAAGATTATTTGCGAAAAATGAAATAGGCTGAATTGGATAAAAAAATATTAAAACAGAAAAGCCTTAGTTAATTTTGATTAACCAAGGCTGCTAAGAAAAGATTGTAAAAAATGTTTTTTGTTTTTTTTAAAGTTTAACTATTTTTCTGCTCTGAATTAACCTATTCTCATGGATAATTCCTACTAAGTATAATCCCTTTGGTAAATGTTGTATGCTAAAATTAGATTGCTGAACCTCCGAATTTTGTTCCAATACTATTTGCCCCAATGAATTTAGAATTTGGATTTTAATTTCACCCAAATTTCTATTTCCCAAGTCCAGATTAATAATTCCTGTGGTTGGGTTGGGGTAAATGCGAATTTCATTTTTAGTTAAATTTTCAATGGATCCAGAGCTGGCATTTATCTTTTCTACAAATACATCTGTAATGCCACTGCTGGTTAGTTCTAATTTAGGAGCATCCGGATCAAAATCTACTGTACCTGTAAAAAACCCTGTTAGGTAAATGGCGCCTGTGGTTTTGGATACAAAAATACATTGCCCGGCATCACTAAGAGTTTCCCCAATTTTTTTGGCCCATAAAAAATTTCCAAGTACATCTAACTTCGAAATAAAAATATCTTCTAAGCCCAACGAAGTTAATTCTGACTTATTGGCCCCAGGATCAAAATCAACGGTTCCTTTAAACGAGCCTGTGGTATAAATTTCACCCGACGCATCAATGGCTATGGACAGCCCCAAATCGGTAGATAATCCACCTATTCTTTTGGCCCAACTTAAATTTCCTGAATTATCTAATTTTAAAATAAAAATATCTTTGTCTCCAGCTGAAGTTAATTCCGTTTTCCCGGTTCCGGGATTAAAATCAGCAGTTCCTGAAAACCTACCAGTGATATAGGAAAGACCACTGGCACTAACCGTAATTGAAGTGCCTTCTTCATCCAATGTTCCCCCCATATTTTTGGCCCATTGATAATTTCCGTCTTTATCCAATTGTAAGGCGAAAATATCGGTGCCACCGGTTGATGTTAATAATTGCTCAACCAAACCCGGATCGAAGTCGGCTGTACCTGAAAATGTTCCTGTAATATAAACATAAGAAGCATTTAAGGCTATGCACCGGCCTGCATCTGCCGATGAACTCCCAATGCTTTTGGCCCATACAAATTTACCGGTAGCATCCAATTTAAGGATAAATATATCTGAATTGCCCTTGGAACTTAAATTAACGGTGGTAGCATCAGGATCAAAATCTACAGTGCTGTAAAAAAAACCTGTGGTATATACATTGCCACTAGCATCTACCGCTATAGAACTTCCATAATCGGTTAAATTAGCCCCAATACTTTTAGCCCAAGTAAGGTTTCCAGAGGCATCAAATTTAGCTACGAAAATATCCATTAAGCCAGAAGAGCCTGAGGCAGTTAAGGTTTTTACTGCTGTTCCTGGGTCAAAATCTACTGCACCGGTAAAACCACCTGTAATAAAAATATTTCCGCTGGCATCTGTGGTAATAGCATAACCAGCATCAACAGTTGCACCTCCTATTTTTTTGGCCCAAACCAATTTGCCTGTGCCATCTATTTTTGAAATAAAAATATCAGATACACCGGATGATTTTAAAGTGGCTCTGGCTGCGCTTGGGTCAAAATCAACCGAGTCGCTAAAACTGCCAGTGGTGTAAACATTTCCATTAGCATCCACGGCTACGGAGATACCTAAATCATCATAAGCACCACCCCATTTTTTGGCCCAATCAAATTTTGGGGTTTGGGCTATAGTAAACACTGTTGCCATTAGGAAAACGAAAGAGAGTATTAGTTTTTTCATATTAAAAAAATTAAAATTTATGATACAATGATAGAAAGAAAATTGAAAAGGTTGGCATTAATTTTTAAAGGGGGCATAAAAACAGAATGTATAGCTGAATAATGACACTAATTATAAGTATAGACAAAAAGGAGTAAATATGGAAGGAATAACCTGATATCGCTTGCCTCAGGCAAGTGATTAAGTTTCTGGCCTCAGGCCAAAAAGAGTATATTAAACATGCTCGAAGCATCAAAGAAAAGTCGCTTACCAGAGGTAGAGCGACAGCAGTTAGTTGAACAGTCACCAATTCAACTAATCTACTAATTACTATTTTTAATCAATCACCAATTTAACCAATTACCAACCTTAAATATCAAATTTTATCCCCTGAGCCAAGGGCATGTCTTTACCATAATTGATGGTATTGGTTTGGCGACGCATGTATGCTTTCCAACTATCACTGCCACTTTCACGGCCTCCGCCGGTTTCCTTTTCACCACCAAAAGCCCCGCCTATTTCGGCACCCGATGTGCCAATATTAACGTTGGCAATACCACAATCACTTCCAGCTGCACTCATAAAGCGGTGGGCTTCTTGTATGTTATTGGTAAAAATAGCCGAACTCAATCCTTGCTTTACATCATTTTGCATGGCAATGGCTTCTTCCAAACGGCTATATTGAAGTAGGTAAGTAATTGGGGCAAAGGTTTCTTCCTGAACAATACGGTAATGATTTTGGGCTTCAATAAGGGTTGGCATTACATAGGTTCCCGATTCATATCCGGGGCCGCCCAAAATTTTATTGCCAAATATTACCCTGCCCCCTTCGTTTTCAGCTTCTTGTATGGCCATGGTATAGCTTTCTACGGCTTTAATATCAATTAAAGGGCCAACGTGGTTTTTTTGATCCAGAGGATTGCCAATTTCTAATTGCCCATAAATTTTTAAAAGTCGGGAAGTAAATTTTTCATAAATTGAATCCTGGATAATTAGTCTGCGGGTAGTGGTGCATCGCTGTCCTGCTGTACCAACAGATCCAAACACAGCAGCCTTTAACGCATTTTCCATATCGGCTTCATCCGATATTATTAAAGAATTATTTCCACCTAGTTCCAGAAGGCATTTGCCCAACCTTGCCCCAACCAATTGGCCCACACGTTTACCCATTCGGGTACTGCCTGTGGCCGATATTAATTGGATGCGTTGGTCTTTTGCCATTTTTTCACCGATCCGGTAATCCCCTATCACAAGGTTTAAAATTCCTTCGGGTAAATTATTGTCAACTAAAACTGATTTTATAATTTGATGAACAGCAATGGCCGAAAGAGGTGTTTTTTCTGAAGGTTTCCAAATACAAACATCGCCACAAACCATCGCCAGCATGGCATTCCAACTCCACACTGCCACCGGGAAATTAAAAGCTGAAATAATGCCTACAATTCCCAACGGATGCCATTGTTCCTGCATACTATGATTGGGCCGTTCGCTAACAATGGTAAGGCCATATAACTGTCTGGAAATACCTACTGCAAAATCGCAGATGTCTATCATTTCCTGAACCTCACCCCAGCCTTCCTGCAAGCTTTTGCCCATTTCGTAGGAGACCATCCTACCTAAATCGTCTTTGTTTTCTCGAAGCTTATTTCCTATTTGTCTTACAATTTCACCTCGTTTGGGTGCTGGTACGCATCGCCAATAATCAAAAGCCGATTGGGCTACTTTGGTTACCCTTTCGTATTCGGTGGTAGTGGCAAATGTAATGGATGCTATAAGGTTGCCATCCACCGGGCTTTTTATTTCTCGTATTTCTGTACCAATTGGGGTTATCCATTGCGTACCTGTACACACACTTTCGTTTAGAGATTTTATACCAAGTTTTGTAAGTAAACTTTGAATTTGGATGTTTGCCATATTAGTGTAATGCAAACTTAGCCTTTTTTAAGGATTTGTGTGTCAAAAAAACTCATGTTGGCTATTAAACACTAATTTTGCCTCATATTAATAAAATATGGATTTTGTAACCAACACCGATGCTATAATGGCATTATTGACCCTAACCTTTTTGGAAATAATTTTAGGGGTAGATAATATTATATTCATTTCCATAGCTGCCAATAAGGTGGATTTGAAGAAGAGGAAGAAAGCAGTTAACTGGGGTTTATTTTTTGCCATGTTTTTACGAATCATTTTATTACTCGGAATTTCATTTGTTATTGCTGCACAAAAACCTTTTTTTAATTTTGAATGGTGGATTTTTGAAGGTCATTTCTCAGGGCAGAGTGTCATTTTACTTTTTGGTGGTATTTTTTTAATTTATAAAAGTACTTCTGAAATTCACCACAAAATAGAAGGGGAAGAAAATAAAACAGAGGAACAAAAAGAAAAGAAAAGAAAACTAACACTGAGAAATGCCATAACCCAAATAATGCTTATCAATGTTGTTTTTTCTATAGATTCAATTCTTACAGCCATAGGTATGACTAACGGAATAAAAGATGCACTGCCAATTATGATAATTGCTGTGGTTTTGTCGATGATTATTATGATGCTATTTGCAAGCCAGGTTTCTAATTTTGTAAATAAACACCCTACGGTTCAAATGCTAGGGCTGTCTTTTTTAATTTTAATTGGTTTTATGTTGATATTAGAAGGGGGGCATTTGGCTGATTTTTCGGTTGCCGGAAGCCATATTGGAAGTATTCCAAAAGGATATTTGTATTTTGCAATCGCTTTTAGTTTTGGAGTTGAATTATTGAATATGAGGATGAGGAGGAATACAACTCTACCGCATCCTCCAAAAGATTTGGAATTATAACACCTGACTGCCACTAAAGCTACAAAGAGAGGATTGCCACTAAATCACAAAAGCACCAAAGCCCACAAAAAGTAAAAATAAAAAACACAAATTTTCAAAATAAATTTTGAAACCAAACAACGAAATATAATTTAGTGAAATTTAGTGTTTTTGCGATTTAGTGGCAAAAGAAAAAAATAAAAAAGATAATGAGCGACAAAAGATATGAAGATGCTTTAAGCTATCACTCGGATGGCCGGCCTGGTAAAATAGAGGTTGTGCCGACCAAACCAACACAAACCCAACGGGATTTAAGTTTAGCCTATTCGCCTGGGGTGGCTGAGCCATGCCTCAAAATAGCCGAAAATGTAGAAGATGTTTATAAATACACAGCCAAAGGAAATCTTGTGGCTGTGATAACCAACGGCACAGCAGTACTTGGTTTAGGTGATATAGGCCCCGAAGCCGCCAAACCAGTAATGGAAGGCAAAGGGCTTCTGTTTAAAATATTTGCAGACATTGATGTTTTTGATATCGAATTGAACTGTAAAACGGTGGATGAATTTGTATCCACAGTAAAAGCATTGGAGCCAACATTTGGAGGAGTAAATTTGGAAGACATAAAAGCTCCTGAATGTTTTGAAATAGAAGAACGACTCAAAAAAGAACTTTCTATCCCAATAATGCACGATGACCAACATGGTACTGCTATAATATCGGGTGCTGCCTTGCTCAATGCCACTGAAATTGTAGGTAAACGATTGAGCAGAATAAAAATGGTTATTAATGGTGCAGGGGCATCGGCCATATCCTGTGGTAAACTTTTTGTTTCACTTGGGGTTGATGTTAAAAATATTGTGATGCTGGATAGCAAAGGGGTAATAAGAGATAACCGAGATGATTTAGACAGTAACAAACGGGTTTTTGCAACCGTACGAAAAATTGATACACTCGAACAGGCCATGAAAGATGCCGATGTTTTTGTAGGGCTTTCTAAAAAAGACATTTTGAATCAAGCCATGATTAAATCGATGGCCAAAAATCCAATCGTTTTTGCTATGGCCAATCCCGATCCTGAAATTGATTACAATTTGGCTGTGGCGGCACGCAAAGATTTGATAATGGCAACCGGCAGGAGCGACCACCCTAATCAGGTAAATAATGTTTTGGGATTTCCATTTATTTTCAGGGGAGCCTTGGATGTAAGGGCCACCTGTATTAATGAGGCCATGAAACTGGCCGCCGTAAAAGCAATTGCACAATTGGCTCATGAACCTGTTTTGGAAATGGTGAATGTGGCCTATAATGAACGGAATATGAGTTTTGGAAGAAATTATATAATTCCTAAACCTATTGACCCGCGATTGATTCATACCGTGGCCCCTGCTGTGGCCCGGGCAGCTATGGAAAGTGGTGTAGCTAAAAATCCAATAACAGATTGGACGGCTTATGAAGAAGTTTTAAAAAGCAGACTCGGCATTGATGATAAATTTTTATCACGTATTG
>JBJXDS010000226.1:0-3151 GCA_046154525.1 Bacteroidia bacterium | reverse complement strand
GGGGCTATACTTTTAATATTAAAATACCGTTGAAAGAACATAGCCTTTATAGGGTTTTTGTCAGGGTTGGGTTTTAGCTGCTGTGCCATCCCACTGCTCCATATTATAAATTGGGAGAATACTATAGTTGCAAAAATTTTTAGCAAAAATTTTATATTCATTTGTAAAAGTCTTTTTGGGCGAGGAAAACTAGGATGAAAACTATTTTACGATGGTAATTTTATCGTCGTTTGTAACGGACTTGCCGTTTAAGTTTGTGGCATCGGTTACATCAAATTCGTTGCAGCAATCAATGTGTTTATCCTTTCCATATGTAAAAATAATGGTATCTGAGTCAGTAGAGCTCAGTTTTATAAAATAAGTAGTGGCCGATACAGCAAATGTAAAATCGATAGTTCCTGATGTAGTATTTTCAAAAAATTCGATGGGTTGTCCAAAATTATTTTTAATTTCTATTTCATCGGGGGCATATACAGCACTTGTACCATATATAAGATTATTCCCATTTTTATCAACCACATTTATTTGCTTAGGAGCCGGTGAAATCTGGCAATCATCGCAAGGTTGACAGTTTTCAAAAAAAAATGTTGTGAGAATAGCACTTGCTAAAAGAATTCTTCCTTTTTTCATTTTAAGTTAAAAAAACTATCATTTTGTCTTCCTTTTCTATTTCGAACCAGATATGCTCCTGCAAGGTTGTTGCCAATGATATTCCCACAATATCAGCCTTCACCGGAAAAGTTTTATGGTTTCGGTTGGCTAAAACAGCAGTTTGAATTTTAGTAGGTTTTTGAGCTAAAATAGGAAGCATGGCGGCCAACATGGTTTTTCCGCTGTTCAGCACATCATCCACCATTATTACCGTTTCACCTTTTATATTTGTTTTACAATCTAGCACCACATCAGCCTCAAATCCTTTTTTTTTCTCAAGATTAATTTGGCCATATTGAACATTTATTTTTGATATTTGAGAAAGTATTTTTCCTATGGCTTTTGATATATGGTTACCATTATTGGCAATACCAATTAATATTAGTTGTTTTGCCTGATGGTTGTTTTCATATATTTCCCAAGCCATCCTCTGCATTTTGCGTTCTATTTCGGGGTGCGTTAATATGATTGTTTTTTTTCCTTCCATTTGCACATACAAATAAAGCAGCTTTATTCTTTATTTTTTGGTAAACTCTAAAAATTGATGATGCAGTTGCAAAACTTGGTGAACTAGCGATAATTTACCATCATTTTTTAAAATAAAATCAGCTTTTGCTATTCTTTCACGGTCGTTCATCTGATTCTCCATTCGTTTTAACACATCATCATTTTTTACATTATCGCGCTGCACCACACGTTCCAGCCTCAGATTGATAGGCGCAGTTACCACTATTATTTTATCGAGTTCTTTGTAACTATCGGTTTCAAACATCAAAGCTGCTTCTTTAATTGAATAAGGATGTTCTGACTGCCGTGCTACCCATTGGCGATAATCTGCAAACACTGATGGGTGTACCAGGGTATTCAGTATGGTTAGTTTTTCCGAATTATTAAAAACAATTTTTGCCAAATAAGAGCGGTTGAGTTGGTCTTTTTCATCATAGGCATCCCAGCCAAAGGCTTTTCGTATTTGCTTTTTAAGGTTAGGGTCTTCCTGCATAAGAGCTTTGGCTCTTACATCGGCGTAATATATAGGAACATTTAAATGTTCAAATATTTGGCATACGGTTGATTTTCCACTACCTATACCACCAGTAACCCCAATTTTCAGATGAATTTTGATACGTTGTTTGTTTAAAAAAATTAAAAAATTAGGCTGCAGCTTTGGCTGAAGCCTGCGTCATTTCTAATGAAATAGCTGATTTTTCTATTTTCAATTTTCCTCCACCTTCTGTTTCAATTACAACCGCCGTATCTTTCATTTCAGTTATTTTGCCATGTATGCCTCCTGAAGTTATAATTTGATCTCCCTTTTTTAGTTCACTCCAAAATTTCTTTTGTGCTTTGCCTTTTCGCATTTGGGGCAAAATCATAAAAAAATACATGACTACAAACATGAGCAGGATCATTATCATGTTCATTGATCCGTTGCCACCTTTTGTAGGGGCCATTAAAATTATTTCGTACATTATTTTGTTTGATTATTTATTATTCTGATTAATTCAAATTTTTAAAACTGCCTACCTATTAATTTATTTGGCTTCAGGTTTTTTCTTTACATAGGCTGTAAAATGAAGTTCCTTCTTTATAGGTGTAGAATTTGAATAGATGGTAACATGCTTTTCAATCTTTTCCGATTTTCCTGTACTATTAAATCCTAATTTAATAATACCCGCCTGTCCTGGCAATATCGGTTCACGAGGCCATCCCGGAGTAGTACAACCGCAACTAACCTGCACGTCAGAAATTAATAGAGCTTTGTCGCCGGTATTGGTAAAGGGAAATTCGTGTTCAACTTGTTCACCATCGGTCATGGTTCCAAAATCCCAAGTATCGTGTTCAAAGGATATGATGGCACCTTTTCCTTTTCCTGTAGGATTGTTGGCTTTTGAAGATGATTCAATAATATTTGCATCATCAGGATTGGTGCTACTGCCACATGAAAATAAAACCCCAGCCATTAAAAACAAAATGTAATAACTTTTGATATTCATCTTTATTATTTTTCTAATTGTAGTGCAAAGATAATTAAAAGCCCTCTAAATTATTCTACTAGTCCACGGCCATGTTTATTAATTTTCCCTTCTCGTTTTAATTCGTTTAGTAGTTTGTCTAATATACCATTTATGAATTTTGAACTTTGAGGGGTACTATATATTTTGGCTAACTCGAGATATTCGTTTATTGTAACCTTTACAGGTATGTAAGGAAATTCCAAAAATTCGGCCAAAGCCATAATCATAATATACAAATCAATTCTAGCTATTCGTTCAGCATCCCATTCAGGTGTACGATTGCTAATTAAATTCTCATATTTGCCATGATTCTGGGTGGTAAGGTCCAGTAATTTTTCAGAATACTCAATGTCATCCTTTAAATCTTTCGATATTAATGGTATTTCAACGGTAGTACCATTTTCATTGCATGATTTTATTAGTTTTTCAATAGATTTTAACACCGGAATTTTTTCATCCTGCCAATGGATGCTTATCTCTTCCAT
>JBJXDS010000225.1:0-17665 GCA_046154525.1 Bacteroidia bacterium | reverse complement strand
TAGCAGAAACGCGAATTACCAATGAATTTTTTGCGATGCTTCGAACAAAAAATTCGCCTGAAGCTTTCGTATTTCCATAAACATTCACCGGGCTAACCGCATCGGCTTCGAGGTAAGCTGCTTTTTTTTCTCAAGGTCGGCTTGCAAGTCGGGACTGATAGCTCCCATTTTTGATAATAAATCTTCCACGCCTTTGGCATCGCCATCGCCTTGCAGTTTTAAAATCAAAGCTGAAAGTGAATTGGTGGCCTGTTTCATTTTTTCAAGATTTACGGAATAGGTTCCATCTTCACTTTTGGTAAAAGCCCCCATTTCTTCAAAATAATTAAAACGCACCATGTTAGCCTTGCCATGGGCACTGCTGGCCCCAAACCGGATGGAACGGAATATGGACGCTAAAAACGTAACATAATAATCCATCAATACCCCTTCTTTTATTTCGCCTTTGGCAAATAGTTTATCAATCATATATAGACCTAAAATATCCGCTTTGCCTTCTTCCAGGGCACTTCCTTTTTCTCCCAATGCTACACGCACAGTACCTTTTCCATTGATTGTATTCTTAATACCCAAACCGTGTGCCACTTCATGAAACATGGTGGTGGCAAAAAAGGCTTCAAAGGTGATATGCTTGCGTTGGTCGGGGCTAATTAATTCGTTGGCCAATGGAACCAATATTTTATCATATTTAGCTTTCATGGCATTTTTAAGCTGGCTTCGACGGGTTCCTTTAGTTATTTGTACTTCCTCATCGTTCGGCAAATTTACGGCTATGGTTTTGCTGCCTGCATTGCAATCGCCGGCATAAAACACTACATCATAAGCATTCAATTCACTATCCGTTCCTGGTTTTTCTTTTTTATATTTTTCTTCTACAGGAAGGCCACTTTGCAGTTCTGGTAAAAAAGAAACATAATGCGACAAGCGTTTGCTCCACTCCATATCTTTTATTAGCACATAACTTTCAAAAGAAGCTCTTGCCCCAAATATTTTATCTTCATAATTTTCGATTGGGCCAATGATAATATCAATGCCATTGGATTTCATATCCAACCATGCCAAATCACTCGGTTTATAGTCCGACGTTGTTAATGCTTTGGCCCGCAGGGCTAAATAATTTTTTAAAGCCGCATCTTCGCTTAGTTCAGCCGCTTTTAGTAATAATACTGAAGCTTTGGTAAGTTCGGCTTTATACTCTTCGTGATAAGGGACCGTGTATAATTTGCCTGCTTTGTCGCGTTTCATTACACTGTATAAACCTTTTTTATCCTTTAAATCACTTTTTTCTATTTCTTCTTTGGTGGCATCTTTTGGATAAATATTAACGCCATCCGGTTTTTTACCATAGCCTTCCACAAATGGGTTATCATTATCCAATCTATCCCATGGGCCATAGTTTATTTCCGCAAATTTGCGGCTAGTTTCATTTTTTATACTTTTTAAAAAAGCGTCCTTATCCCCTAGAGTTTGTTTCCAAAACAGGCCATCCATAATTTGTGCCGCCTCAATAAGTAAGGGCAACATCTGGCGTTCATATGGTTTCAGTTTGCTTAAATCAGCGGTAAGTTTCACGGTTTCGTAAATCCCGATGCGTTCATTGGCAATGCTATCGAAATGGTTTAGTTTTTCGGATTGGGTTTCTTTGGTTTCGGTTTTTGTATTGCATGATAGGGCTATCAAACACGAAGTGATAATGATGTATTTCATAATTTATATTTTTAAAATGTTTTGAAGTCATCCCCCTACCCCCTTCAAAGGGGGACGGCTGACGCACAAGCAGTGTTTACTTTCGAATAATTATTAAATTTTAATTTTTATAAAGTCCGGCTTCCACAAATATTTTTTTATCTTTATCCGAGTAAGAACCAATTCTAATGGTTTGCTCAATAAGTTTTTTATAAACAGTTTGTTCTGAAAAATATTTAATAACTGATTTGGCCGGCCCGGCTAATCTTCCATTGGAACTAAGCATGGCATTTAACATATTTGTTAGTGTAGATTCATCACAAATCCCTAATCGCTTCATGGCTTCCATAGCCGATGTTCTGGTTCTAAACTCGTATAAATCGGTACACAATAATTTTAATTCTGAAATATTTGCCGTTTCATTGATATGGTTTAAGATAGATAACTCAAGGTATTTTATACGGATATTGTTATTTTGTCCGTAGACTTTTGGGGAAATATAATTTTTTTCAATTTTGGCCAAATACGTTGAAGCCTCTGCAGGAAACTCTTCACACAAACGGGTTAAACTCCTTTCTACCAACTCATACGATTGATGATCTAACAGTTTTTCAAAATTTTCTTTTAAAGGTTCATGAATTTTGGTGATAGCACTCACTAATGATTTGGTGATATCAACATGTACTTCGTCAAATTGAGCATTTAATTTATCATAACTTGCAGGGTCGTTAGCTAATTGTGAAACCATTTCGGCTTTCATACCATAAAATGTTTCTTTGTCAAATGCTTTCCAAAGAGCATCGCGTTTTATATCAGCACTTACATTTTTTAACCCCAACAAAGCATCATACCGGTCAATCATATTAGCTGCCCCTGCCAGTTGGGCAAATAATTCTTCATTGGTTTTTACAAAGGTTACTTTTTTGGTAATCTCCGAATTTTCGTCAAACAGAACAAACAAAATTTCCTTATTGGAAGGATTGACTATTGTTACCGTTTGCGTTTGTTTTTCTATCCAAAACTGCTGACGGCTTACAGAGCCATCCTTATAATAGACTGCAAAATTTATGGGCATTTTAAAGGCCTTTACCAATTCATTAATGGCATGAATTTGCTCAACAGTAATATGAACCGCATTGCTTGCTGAAAGGTAACTTACTTTATAATGAGGCTCGCCACCGCGATACAACCATTCATCAAAAAACCAATCCAAACTTTGACCGGTAACATCTTGTACCGCCTGATAAAGATCGTTGGTTTCTACATTTTTATAAAGATGATTGGTGAGGTAATATTTTATAACTTTTTTAAAATCCTCATCACCCAAAACATAGCGTAGCATCTGAATAACGGTACTTCCTTTTTGATAAACCCTTGCAGTACCGGCACCTGCAAATCTTACCGGATTATTGTCAGTTAACGATGCATTAAGGGCTGCATTTACTTCCTGGCGTTGCATCCATTTCACTTTGTCTTTGCCTTCTATCAGTTCAAAGAAAATTTTGGCATAATACGTGGCATAGCTTTCCTGCAGCCAGGTATCCCCTCCTCCACGGGCAGTAATTAAATCACCAAACCATTGGTGTGTTAGTTCATGACAATTTACACCAATATAATTACGGTCTAAAAAAGCACGATTATCGACGTTAAAAAAATCACCAAAAATAGTAGCGGTTGTGTTTTCCATAGCCCCGTACATAAAATCCTGAACCATTACCTGCGAATAGGCTTCCCACGGATAAGCTATCCCGGTTTCCTCTTCTAAAAATTCAATCATTTTTTCGGTATGGATACTGGTGGGTTCTACCTTTTCGGGTGACTCAGGATAATACCAAAAAGCTACAGGAACGCCCGATTTGGTTTTGGTTTTTTTTATGGCATATTTGTCAATGGCCAACATTAATAAATAGCCTGCATGAGGTTTTCCCATAGAATAATGCCAGGTTTTAGTATTATTGGCATCGGCCTTTACACTTTTTAAAGCACCATTTGATAGCACGCCATAATTTTTATCAAAAGTTACCAAGGTTTCGGTAGTAAATTTATCATTCATATTATCATACATGGGAATCCAATGGCGGTTGTCTATTCCTTGTCCCTGGGTCCATATCTGATGACGGGTTTGGGTTTTTGTGTCGGTCATAGTTGGGCTGTTCCAACCAATAAAATAAATCCCCCGCTTTGGCGTGGCTTCATATTCAAATGTAAGATTATACGTTTGGTTAGAATTTAAGGAGGGTGAAAAATAGGCTGTTACCCCATCAGAATTTGTTTTAAAAGTACAAACTTTCCCATCAAGGGTAGCTGCAGAAATTTTTATACCCGGCCCGTCAAAAAATAAAGTGTCAATAGTTTTTCGTAAAGGGATAAAGGTATGAGTAACTTTTCCTTTTACTATGCCTTTGGGACAATCAAACGATACCTCCACTTTCATATTGGTAATATCAGCAGAGTGTTCACGGGGCCTCTCACCTGGGTCGTTTTGATAGGTTTTAAGATTCGATTGAGCCAAAACTGACTGAACCATAAATAGGCAAATTATAATTAGAAATGTTTTCATGTATAATAAAAAAAAGCCCACGAATTTAATCCGTGGGCTTTAATCTGTGGTTATTATTTTCGACTAATTCTTTTTTTTCTTTTCTTCTTCCTTCATTTCTTTGGTAAGTAAATCTAAAACTTGGGCCAAACCTTCAATATCCAGATTTTTTATTTTTATACGTTTGTCTTTGTCTAATATATAAATTTGAGGAGTAGAGATAAAGAAATATTCCTTTCGGTAATTGCTTTTGCCATACATATTTCCAACATTTATATATTTTAATTTATTGGTTTTTAAATATTTTTTCCAGCCCTCCCAATCATCTTGAGTATAAACAGAATAAACCTCAAATTTAACACCTGCTTTATTTAACGAATCGTAAAGCACATTTAACCGTGGCATTGTTTTTTGGCAATGTCCACATTGATGATCCCAAAATACAACCACGGTAAAAGGAGAATTGATGGAATAAAGATCAATTTGTTTTTGATATGTGGAATCAAACAAATTAACAATTGGTGGTGCCTGACATTCACAAAGTGTTGGTCTAATTTTTACAACATGATCACACATTTTTCGGATGGCAGCTGTATCGGCCCATGGTGTTTTGCCTGCACAGTAGTAGTTGGTTCCCATGTAATGCAACACTTTGTCCATACAAACCACCTTTGAATCTTCATAATGATTGGTAATCCAGATTACGCTATACCTGAACAATTCTTTTGCACCTGAAGCTTCTATTTTTTTAAGTATTATATCGGCATACTTAATAATAGAGTCGGGAATTTGCACAAATGTGCGGGTCATATATACCTGTAATTTTTTGTGAAATACGGGGGCTCTTAAAAGACCGTCTTCTCCTAAATCAATGTTGTCCCAATAATGGTCGATATAATAATTATACCGATAATTGGAATCCCTTAAGGAGCCATCGGCATTTCTAAGGGGCACCGGTTCATCCAATTCTCTAAAACTGCGGAAAACTTTTGAAATATATAAGAGAGGGTTGCGGTCTACTATTTCTTGTCTTTTTGCCTGTATCTGACTGTCTAAAACTCCAAATTGTTTCTGAAGTAATACCGTATCCTCCTTGGTAACTGCGGTGGCTATTTTATTTTTAATCCCAACGTATTCTATTGATTTTTGGCCGGCAAAAATATTAAACTCAAAAAAAGCATTGTTTTCTTTTGAATTTTTAATTACAAATTTTTCAGGTTCAAAAACGGTATCGGTTTCAAGTGTAAATTCTTGTTCAAGTTGAGAAACCACCATTTCAAAATAATTTCGGCTTGGGGTTACCACCAAATAAATACCATTTGGCAATTTTTCAGGTCCTTTAAAAACTATCGTTCCATTTTTGTCGGCTTTGGCCGAGTCTTTCAACTGGTTTTTATCGGCATAGTAATTAGCAAGAAGATAGGTAGTGTTAGGTGTGGCTCCTTTAATTTTAATGGTAATCTTATAACCCTGGGCAAACACATTGGTTATAAATAGTAATGCTACTGACAGGAAGGTAATTAGTTTTGTCATAATCTTAATGGTTGCAAATGTAAATAAATTGAGATGATATAGATTTGTATGAATTTTAAGTTTTTGTTCAAATTTTATGCCAAAAGGGGATAACGCCAATTTTTTTGATTTAGTATTTGAAGTTGTAAAGCTTATTCCAACAGGAAAAGTTACAAATTACGGGGCCATTGCCAGGTATCTTGGCTCTGCCAAATCGAGCCGTATGGTAGGCTGGGCCATGAATGCAGCCCATAGCTTAACTGACAAAATTCCGGCTCATAGGGTGGTAAATAGAAATGGACTATTGACGGGGAAAGCTCATTTTGGTCACCCAGATATGATGCAAAAATTACTTGAGGCTGAAGGATTGGTTATTGAAAAGGATCAAATTAAAAATTTTAACTTGTTTTTTTGGGACCCGAATACCGAGTTAATTCTCTAAATGAGTTTTAGCAATGTTACATTCTCCACATGATGGGTGTGAGGAAACATATCCACAGGGCAAGTTTTTACAACTTCATATTTTTCAGCAAAGTCCGATAAATCTCGCGCTTGAGTAGCAGGATTACAACTTACATATACAATTTTTTCAGGCTCCATTTTTAATAATTGGGCTACTACATCGGGGTGCATCCCTGCTCGTGGTGGGTCGGTTATCACTACATCGGGTTTTCCGGTTTTGGTAATAAAAGTATCATTCAACTCATATCGCATATCTCCAACGGTAAATTCAACATTGGTAATTCCGTTATTTTTTGCATTTTCCTTTGCATCTTCTATGGCTTGAGGTACACTTTCAATCCCAAAAACTTTGGCGGCATTGCGAGCCACAAATAATGAAATGCTTCCGGTTCCACAGTATAAATCGTAAATCAATTCCTTTCCGGTGAGCCCTGCAAAATCGCGGGTAATTTTATAAAGGTTTAAAGCCTGGGCCGAGTTGGTTTGAAAAAAGGATTTAGGCCTTATTTGGTAAATTATATCTTCTAATTTTTCTTCAATGTAATCTTGGCCTTTAAACGTAACCAAATCAACATCGTAAATGGTGTCGTTCACTTTGGTATTTACGCCATAAACCAAAGAAGTAATATTAGGAAAATTATCACCCAAAGCCTGCATTAATCCATTCGTCGCTTCTTCATTTTGTTCTCCCACAATCATTACTACCATCCATTGGCCTAGGGTGGTATTTCGGATGATAACGTTTCGTAAATACCCTGTTTGTGCTTTTATATCATAAAAACTAAGGCCATGTTGTAACCCATAATTTTTAATAAATATCCGGATATCATTTCCCAGATAATCCTGCAAATGGCAAGTTTCGATTTCTAAAATTTTATCAAATCTTCCAGCAATATGAAAACCCCCAGCATTTAAGTGATCCCCGGGTTCAACGTTTTCATTATGCATTAACCAGCGTTTATTACTAAAGGCATATTCCAGTTTGTTTCGATAGGTTTTTTGGGTGGGTGCCCCAATTATTGGCAACCATTCTTTGCATTTCACTTTTCCCAATCTTTCAAAAGCATCCATTACCTGTTGGTTTTTCCAAACCAATTGGGTTGCATAATCCATCTGCTGCCATTTGCAGCCTCCGCAAGTTCCAAAATGTGAGCAAAACGGCTCAATTCTATTCACACTTGGGGTAATAATTTTATCAATCTCAGCAAACAGTACTTTTTTCTTTTTGGCAAAAAGCCGAATATCGGCCACATCGCCCGGTACCCCATATTTTACAAAAATTACCTGCCCATCTACCCTAGTTAAGCTAAGCCCTTCCGAACCGGCACTTTCTATGGTTACATTTGGTATTATTTTACCGTATAATTTTCCTATCGACATTTTTAAAATTTTGTGGGGTGCAAATTTAATTGAACCGAACGTGGTTTGGTTTTGCAAAGCTAAATAAGCTCCAATACTCTTTCCGGTGGCCTGCCAATAATGGCTTTATTTCCCTCAATAACAATGGGCCTCTGGATTAGGATAGGATTTTTTGAAAGAATACTGAACCAACGGGTGTTTGAAATTTTTTTACCCTCATACTTTTCAATATAAAGTGGTTCATTTTTTCTAACCAATTCAAAAGGCTTTATTCCTAATACTTTTACAATTTCCTTTAAGGTTTCTTCTGATGGAGGATGATTAAGGTAATCTATAATCTCGGCATCCTTGCCTTTAGTTTTAATAAGTTCGTACGTTTGGCGACACTTAGAACAACTAGCATAATAATAAATTTTCAAATCAGACACGAAGGTCACTCATTTTTAAGTATGATTTTAGAAAATAAAGGGTTTAATATTGGCGTCAATTCGTGACATTCGTATCCAAGAATCTTCCTTTTACTTCTGGCGAGGGGATCATGCATGTTTCCGTTTTTCCAAACCATTTGTATCGGTTGCGACCAATGAAATTATAAACCATATCCCGAATGGGCTTCGGAATGATAATAAAAATATAAAATATGGGCCATAAGCCATCTAGTTTTTTAGCTATTCGCAAAGCGGCTGATGAACGGTCATACAATTTTCCATTTTCAATTAAAATCACTGATTCCGGCACGGGTTTGGTTTTGTCACCAACCAATTTTTGAGCCAATTCACTTTGCAAGGGAGCAAATTTGAAATATCCTTTTTTATCATTCCGAATAATAAAATTAATAGAGCTATTGCAAAAATTACACACTCCGTCAAACAGCACTATATTATTATCTGAATTCACTAATTTTTCGGGTTTCATACTTTTGTAGCAGGGGATGCAATATTACACAACTCAATATAATGCCGGTTCCTAAATAAAATTCTAAATTCAATTCCGTGTTCTCTTTAAAAATAATGGCCGCCAAAATAATACCATAAACCGGTTCCAAATTGATACTTAAATTGGCGGTGAAGGCCGAAACATGTTTCAAAGCATTAAGGTTTAAAACAAAAGCCAAACATGTGCAAAGCAGTCCCAGCACAATTAAATAATACCAATCGGAATGGATTCCCAGCCAGGTGAAATGCCAAGATCTTGTTAGGTCAATAGTTTGAGGCATAATGCTAAAATTACTATCCCAATAAAAGTAAAAAGGTAAAAGCAAACACAAAAAACTCCAGCCCGAAAAAAATTCGATAACCGAAATCGATAACGTATTGTGCTGGGCAATGTATTTTTTATTTAGGGTAGAAAATGTGGAGGCCATTAGGGCCGATACAATTGCTGCAAAAATGGCCGGATAAAAAAAACTACCAACCCCGGTAACAAAATAAACCCCCAAAATGGTGAGCAGGCCTAAAAAAACTTCTGTTTTCAAAACCCGCCGTTTGGTAATTAAGGGCTCGATAAAAGAGGTAAACAAAGGCGAAGTAGCCAAACAAGCCAATGTAACTGAAGCACTATCGCCCAATTTTATGGAGCCATAAAAGGTAACCCAATGCAGAGCTACCAAAACCCCAATTCCTGTAAACCGAAGAATTTCTTTTTTTGAAAGGTTCTTCAAACCCATAATAACCCCCGGTAGAATGAGCAGCCCAACAAAACTTATCCAAAGTCGGTTCCAAACCAGGCCTATTTGTTCAAGGGTAATTAACTTGCCTAAAATAGCCGTAAACCCAAACAAAAAAATAGCGATATGCAATTTTACATAAGCGTTGGTAATGGTTTTTTTATCCAATAGAAATTGGTTTTATTTTATTTAAAAACGAATAATCTGCTATTATGTTCAGGCTTGTTGGTTTGGTTTTATATTCTTCTAAAACATCTCTTAAAACCTGACAGTAGGTATCTAATGGGGCATTATTTTTTTCATCAGAGCATATAAACTGAGGATTAACAATAAGCCAAAAAATATAGGTAGCATTTGTATTTTCAAGGTTTTCCAATGAATCATACAAGGCATCAAAATTTTGTCCAAAATGATTGGGAAAATTAAAAATCGTAGCCATTTCGTTTAAAAGTAATTCTTTGTTTTGGCATCGTTTGCCATCCAAAGTCACAAGCCATGAGTCATTATAAAATTTAAAATTATACTCCTCATCAATGGGTATTAATTGAAATGGCATTATTTAATTTTTATAAAACTTTTATAATGATTATCGGTGTACCAAGCCGATTTATTATCGCCGGTTATTAGCCGTTCTTTTCCCCGTTTCATAAAACCTTTTTTAGGATTTACGTCCCATTCGCGGTAATGGATAGGGTTGCCATTGGGGCGATTTATAGGTAGCAGTCCTTCGTAATTATGAAATTTTCTTCCACCCACATAGCCATCTTTGGGTTCATGGAAGGTCTCTACATATTTTAAAATGTCATAAACTTTGGCCGGTATTTTTACATCGTTTTCCTTGTCGGATTCGATAGGGGTAGAAACCGTATTTTCAACGTTTGTACTTTCTGCACTTTCCGCAGCAGTTGCTTTTGATAGACTGTACCATTTACTTCCGGCTATTCCTAACAAGGCACCGGCTAAAAGGAAGATTAATATTTTACGGTTCAAACCCTTTTTCAAAGCCTGCGAAAATAACAACTTATGGAAATAAAATGAAAAGGAATTTGTTTTTAATAATGGGAGAAGTTATGTTTGATACCATGCAAACCATCCATCACCTTTTGGAAACCTACGGCGAAAGTCATAAAAACGCAACAAATAAACTGATTCATTGGATATGTGTACCCAGCATTATGTTCAGTTTGGTGGGACTTATCATGGCCATTCCATTCCCAATAGAAAAATCCCTTTTTATAAACTGGGCCATGCCATTTTTCATTTTAGCATGGTTTTATTATCTGAGGCTTTCGGTAGTTATGTTCATTTGTTTTATTGGAATTGGCTTGCTCATGCTTTGGGGAAATTTTAAAATTCTAGAACTGGTAGAAACCAATGGTAATCTTGCTTTGGTATCATTTTTAATTTTTACCATTGCTTGGATTGGGCAGTTTATCGGCCATAAAATTAAGGGTAAAAAACCATCGTTTCTACAAGATTTACAATTCCTGTTAATTGGCCCTGCCTGGTTGCTTCATTTTATTTTTAATAAATTGGGGGTGAAATATTAATACCCTTTCACCATAACAAAATCATCCATCGAATACCCGTTTCCAATATCAAAATCGGTGACTTCTTTTATAGTAAAGCCGCATTTAAAATAAAAATTAATAGACTTAAAATTTTTGCGGTTTACCTGTAAACGCAGTTCTTTTGGTTTGGCTATATTTTCCCATTGTTTTAAAATTTTAGCACCAATTCCTTTTCCCTGTATTTGGGTTTGGATATAAAATTTATTCATAAACCAATGTCCGGATGGATTTTCAGTCACTGCCAAATAGCCAATGGAATTTTGATTTTCATCCTTAATTAAATAAATCATTTGCCCTTCATCCATAGATTTTTCCAAAGCTGCTGGACTATAAAATTTATCCAGCATGTATTCAATTTGTTCAGCAGTGATGATACTCAAATAATGGTCATACCAAATTTCTCTGGCCAAGTTGTAAATGGTTCTTATATCGGATTGGGTTATTATTTTTAAAGTTGGCATCTTTTATAAAATTAATTTTCTATGTGGTTTCGGCAATATCTTTCAACACTTTATTGCGGGTTAAAAGAAATCGTGTCATATAATTTTTTAAAATTAAATTATCAAAAAGTTTTCCAAATATCCAGAAGGGAACGTCATATTCAAACGTATCTTTCATTAAGGTTTTGCCATTGTTTTCCTCAAATAAATGTTCATGCTTCATGCTTTTAAAAGCTCCTTTCAACATCCTGTCTTCAAAGAAAAAAGGTTTATCGAACTTTGTAATTTCTACAGTAAGATTTTGTGTTATTCCAAAATGTTTAGCCTCCCAGGTTATCTTATCTCCCAGTTCACAAAGTCCTTCCGTTCGTCCTGAAATTGCTCTTTCATTTGTTTTTCCTGTGGAAAGTATATGGACATCAACGTCTCTTGCCAAATCAAAACACTTATGAATAGGTGAAGATATTTCGGTTGTCAGAAAAATCTTAGTCATGGTGCAAGATTATGAAATTTTTACCACGGAGGCACAGAGAGTACAAAGAAACATATAGGAAAAGAAACATGTAAAAAATAACTCTGTGAAACTCCGTGTTCTTCGTGCCTCCGTGGTTATAAAAAACCAAAATTAAATTACCTTTGCCCCACCGAATCTAAAATCGTAAATATCTTGACACAATCATCCTCTCAATCCCTTGCTACCCTTGAACAAGCTCAAACTCTCGGTTTACTACCTGAAGAATTTGAAAAAATAAAAAGCATATTAGGTCGTACCCCAAATTTTACTGAACTTTCTATTTATTCAGTAATGTGGAGCGAGCATTGTTCGTATAAAAATTCCATTACCTGGCTTAAGACTTTACCAAAAGAAGGCCCGATGATGCTGGCCAAAGCCGGTGAAGAAAATGCAGGATTGGTGGATATTGGCGATGGATTGGCAGTTTGTTTTAAAATAGAAAGCCATAACCACCCAAGTGCTATTGAACCCTATCAGGGAGCAGCAACCGGAGTAGGTGGAATAAACCGTGACATTTTTAGTATGGGAGCCCGACCTATTGCGCAACTTAATTCACTGCGTTTTGGAAATATTAATACCGACCGAACCAAATGGTTGGTAAAAGGTGTGGTAAAAGGAATTGGCGATTATGGAAATGCTTTTGGAATACCAACGGTTGGTGGCGAAGTATATTTTGATGATTGCTACGAAACCAATATTTTGGTAAATGCCATGAGCGTTGGGATTGCTAAAATTGGTCATACCGTGAGTGCCGTAGCTGATGGTCCCGGAAATCCGGTTTATATTTTTGGAGCAGCGACCGGTAAAGATGGAATCCATGGGGCAGCCTTTGCCAGTAAAGATATTTCAGAAGACAGTATTAATGATTTACCATCGGTTCAGGTGGGGGATCCTTTCTGGGAAAAACTGATTTTGGAAGCGTCTATGGAATTGTTGGATACTGATGCAGTTGTGGGTATGCAGGATATGGGTGCAGCCGGTATTACGTGTAGCACCGCTGAAATGGCTGCCAAGAGCGGAACCGGAATGATAGTTCACCTGGATAAAGTTCCTATGCGGCAAGCTGATATGAAAGGCTGGGAAATTTTGCTGAGTGAAAGCCAGGAACGGATGTTAGTTATTTTGCATAAAGGTAAGGAGCAAAAAGCCATTGATATTTTTAAAAAATGGGATTTAACGTATTCCTGCATTGGGGAAGTTACTGATACCGGAAGAGTAGAATATTATATGAACGAACAACTGGAAGCCGATATTCCGGCTGAAAGTTTAGCATTGGGTGGCGGAGCCCCCGTTTATCACCGCGAATGGGCCGAACCTGCCTACATTGCCGAAAACAAAAAATTTGATATAAATACAGTTCCTGATGTTTCAGGAGATTTAAAAGAGGTTGCCAAATTCCTTATCCAACTTCCAAACATAGCTAGCAAACAGTGGGTTTATAACCAATACGACAGCATGGTAGGAACGGTAAACCAAAGCACTAACCGACCAAGTGATGCAACCGTAGTTATGGTGAAAGGAACGAATAAATCATTGGCATTGACAGTGGATTGCAATAGCCGCTATGTATGGGCCGATCCTGAAGTGGGTTGCGCCATTGCGGTAGCCGAAGCTGCCCGAAATATTGTTTGCTCAGGCGGTGTGCCAAGCGGAGTAACCAATTGTTTAAACTTTGGAAATCCTTACGATAAAGGGGTTTATTATCAGTTTAAAAATTCGATAGATGGAATGGGCCGTGCCTGTAGAAAATTTGAAACCCCTGTAACAGGTGGCAATGTGAGTTTTTATAATCAAAGTACGGATGGTGAAGCTGTATTCCCAACCCCAACTATTGGAATGGTTGGGATTGTTGAAAAACCTGAGCATATCATGACCCTGGATTTCAAAAATGAAGGGGATTTAATTTATCTTTTGGGCGAAAGTCAAAATGATATTGCTTCATCGCAATACCTTGCCAAATATAGAAAAGTAAACAACAGTCCTGCTCCATATTTTGACCTTGATAAAGAGTATGATTTACAACAAATAACCTATAACTTAATAACCAATAACCAAATCCAAAGTTGCCATGATCTCAGCGAAGGTGGCCTTTTTATTGCCTTATTTGAATCTGCCAAATACCGTGGATTGGGTTTTGAAATAAATACGGATAAAAACTTCCGGACCGATGCCTTTTTATTTGGCGAAGCTCAAAGCCGTATTTTGGTTTCTATAAAACCTGAGAACAAACAGAATTTTGAAAAAGAACTTCAAAAATCAGGAACTTCTTACCTTCATTTAGGAACGGTAAAAGGTTCGGATATGAGAATTGATGGGACTTCAGTTGGTTCTTTAAAGGAATATGAAGGACTTTATGATAATGCCATTGGGGATATTATCGAGGGGAATTAATTAAAACCTCAAAACCTTCCCATTCCTTATCGGTCGGTGTCTTCACTAACCGAAAAATACCCGTTTTAGATCTTTAATCATATTTCGTTTGGTGGGGACACCAACCGATAAAAAAAATTGACGGAACTTTAATCGGTTCCTTTAAGGAGTTTGAAAAGTTGTATGATAATGCGATTGGCGATGTTATAGAAGGGAATTAATTAAAACCTCAAAACCCGTCCCTTCTCCCTCACCAATTCTTTAGCCTCTTTCCAATCAGGCATTTTATCACTTTTATAAGTATAAATTCCTATTTCGGTGGCTATGGCAGCACTTTCTTTCATAGCTTGCAAATGGGCTCCTGATTTGGCAAAATTCTTTACATCCTCTTCGGTTTCCCAGGCCGAAAGAGTATAGTGCCAAAATCCAAAACCGGTATTTTTTATTCTAATAAATCCTTTTTGATTTTTGGTTTGCTTCATTACTTTCATTCCATGCAATGACAGGCGGAAAAATTTCCAAAGACTTCTAAGTTTGAGAGAGGTTATAGTTATTATCATATTAGTTTAATTCTTAAATCAAAAATCGTTAATCCTTGTTCTAAAATCAAAAACTATTCTTTTATAAAGCCGTCACCAATATATTTTTATATTGTCCCCAGCCCCAGGTTTCATATTCCGGTATGTTAGCTTCATCAAACGGTAAAAGCTTTTCATTTTCCAAAAACTCAATTTTTAACCCCAACGATTTTATAACCTCACAAAACTGAGCCACCGAACTACCCGCTGCATGCAAGCCATGCGGCCAAAATTCCAAAAGCATTTTCAATTCAGGATTAGCTTTTATAGTTTTCTCCATCCCTTTCATAGCCGAAACTTCAAATCCCTGAATATCCATTTTAATAAGGTTTACTTTCCAGGAATTATTCAGGTATTCATCTATACTTATAGCTTCAATTACATCAATAGATTCGTATTCACCCACCGGATACGTGCGATGATCCACATTCAAATCTTTCGATTTATAAATATTAATGGTTCCTGATTTATCACTCACGGCTTTGTTATTTAAAACTATATTTACAAGGCCACGGGTGTTTTTTTTAAGGTGTTTAAAATTTATTAAGTCAGGCTCAAAGGAATGGACTTTGCCATATTTTCCGGTACACTGAGCCAGTATTTTAGAATAAAAACCAATATTGGCCCCAATATCTAAAATGGTATCGCCGGGCTTAATAATTTTTTTTAAATAATTAATTTCGTCGGCATCCTGCCGGTTTTTAAAAATAGGATATACTATATTGTAAACCGGAAAAAGGTGCTTGTAAAGTAAATTGCCAATTTGAATGGAGATAGGTTTTGACATCTCTGGCAAAAATAATTCATAGCAAGTTATAAACTACGTTAAAATTGATTGGGAATTATGCCGATAGATTAACTGTTATAGGATTCCGATTTTTTCGGGAGACTAATACAGATACCGTATCCGTAGAAAGTCTTGAATCCGTTATTTTTGCACAACTCAATTTTTAAACATTTTAAACATGAAAAAACTAAAACTATTATTTTTAATTGTACCAATTTTTTTGGTTTCGGCTTGCAATAATTCAACTAAAGAGGCATCTAATGAAACAATTGTTGAAGAACCAGCTCCCCCAACTGTGGACACCACGGAAGGACTTTTTGTTATCATTACCACTGTGAAAGGGACTATGATTGGAAAACTTTTTCCTGATAAAGCCCCCATGACGGTGGCTAATTTTGTGGCATTGGCCGAAGGTTCAATGCCCAATACATTTCGTAAACCCGGTCAACCCTATTACGATAGTTTAAAATTCCACAGGGTCATAAGTTTTGCAAATGGCGACCAACAAAACTTTATGATACAGGGGGGAGACCCTACCGGAACAGGAAGTGGTGGACCCGGTTATCAGTTTAAAGATGAATTTTCAGATCTGAAATTAGACAGGGCCGGACTATTTGCCATGGCCAATTCAGGACCAGCAACCAATGGCAGTCAGTTTTTTATAACCTTAGGACCCACCCCATGGTTAGATGGGGTTCATACCGTTTTTGGTGAATTAATTTCAGGAACAGAAGTTCCATTTTTAATAAAAACCAACGATTATATGACTAAAATAAAAATATTAAGAAAGGGAGATAAAGCATTAAAATATGATGCTCTAACCGAATTTAATAAATTTAAAAAAGCCTCATAGTTATTATGAACACAATTGACAATTACAATTTCTCAGGAAAACGTGTCCTTATCCGGGTTGATTTTAATGTGCCGTTGGATGATGATTTTAAAATAACTGACGATTCGAGGATTGCAGCCGCCTTACCAACCATTAATAAAATAGTAAAAGATGGTGGAAGTGTTATTTTAATGTCGCATTTGGGACGACCCAAAGAAGGACCTACCGATAAATATTCATTAAAACATATTTTAGAACCTTTAAGTAAATTAATAAAGATTGATGTAAAATTTGCTAACGATTGTATAGGAAATGAAGCTTTGGAGTTATCTAATGATTTGAAATCGGGTGAAGTTCTGTTGTTAGAAAACCTGCGATTTTATAAAGAAGAAGAAAAGGGAGACGAAAAGTTTGCCGAAAAACTTTCAAAATTGGGGAATTTTTATGTGAACGATGCTTTTGGAACAGCCCACCGTGCACATGCAAGCACGGCAATAATTGCGAAATTTTTCCCCAATAATAAATGCTTTGGATATGTGATGGCCAGGGAAGTGGAAAATGCCGAAAAGGTGATGAATAACCCGCTACGACCTTTTACCGCCATAGTAGGAGGAGCCAAGGTTAGTGATAAAATATTGATAATAGAAAATTTGCTGAGCATTGCTGATAACATTTTAATTGGAGGCGGTATGTCGTACACTTTTATAAAAGCTCAGGGAGGAAAAATTGGTAAATCATTATTTGAAGAAGAACGGGTAGAATTAACAAGAGAAATATTGACTCGAGCTGAAGCCAAAGGAGTTAAAATTTATTTGCCCATTGATTCAATAATAGCTGATAATTTTAATAATGAGGCTAATACAGAAAACGCTCCAAGTAATGAAATACCCGATGGATGGATGGGTTTGGATATTGGAAAAGAGGCAACCGAAATCTATAAAAAAGTAATATCTGAAAGTAAAACCATACTTTGGAATGGACCAATGGGTGTATTTGAAATGGATAAATTTGCCAATGGAACTAAACAAGTGGCAATAGCTTTGGCTGAGGCTACCGATGCTGGAGCTTTTTCATTAATAGGTGGTGGGGATTCAGCAGCAGCTATTCATAAATTTCATTTGGAAGATAAAGTAAGTTATGTTTCTACCGGTGGTGGTGCCTTGCTCGAATATTTTGAAGGCAAAGAATTGCCTGGAATAGCAGCAATTAATAATTGAGAATCTGGAATTAGGAATTAGGATCAGACGAATTTGTTTTTTTACCGAATGACCAAATTCGGATATGGCGTTTTTTTATCCATAGCCAAACTAAAACCACTACTATCCAAAGGGGCCATAAATAGGCCAATC
>JBJXDS010000224.1:0-20845 GCA_046154525.1 Bacteroidia bacterium | reverse complement strand
TTGAATGTATCTAATGGAGTTTACATGGTGAAAGTAACTAACGGTGGATTAGTATCTACCCAAAAAGTAACTATCAACAAGTAATAATAACATTGTAAATTTGAAGCCTCCTTTGGAAACAGAGGAGGCTTTTTATATTTTTATGAGTTTTGTAAAAACCGAGATACGCGACCGGATTGGTTATGTGATTTTAGACCGTCCCGAAAAAAGAAATGCTTTAAATTCAGCGTTTGTTAATGAGCTAAAAGCAATCATTAGGAGTTTTGAAAATACAACCGATATAAGAGCTATAGTATTAAAATCGTCAGGAGAGGTTTTTTGTGCCGGAGCTGATTTGGAATATTTGCAGCAATTACAAAAAAACAATTTTGAAGAAAATTTAACTGATAGCCAAGGATTAGCTGAACTATATAAATTAATTTATTCATTTCCTATACCTGTTATATCAATAGTTAAAGGTCCGGCAATTGCTGGTGGATGCGGACTGGCAACTGTTTGTGACTTGTGTTTTGCCACACCAGATTCTACTTTTGGATATACAGAAGTGCGAATCGGTTTTATACCGGCTATCGTTATGGTTTTTTTGAAAAAAAAATTAGGAGAAGCCCATAGTAAAAAATTACTATTTACAGGGGAAGTATATAATGCTTCCAAGGTATTGGAATATGGATTAATAACACAAATTATGGAAACTGATTCCATTGAAAATGATGTTCATCAATTTGTGGTTAAAATGATTTCCGGATCAAGTAGCAATTCATTGAAAATGATAAAGGAAATGTATTCCGAAATAGATAACATGTCCTTGGAAGAAGCGATTAAATATGCCAGTTATATGAACGCCACAGCCCGTGAAACCAAAGATTGCAAGCGGGGTATTGCCGCCTTTCTAAATAAAGAAAAAATAACTTGGTAAAGATGTGCTTTACCGACACTCATGCCCATGTTTATTCTGAAGAATTTTTAAATGATTCAGATGCTTGTTTTATAAGAACAATCGAAAATAATGTTACCAGAATTTTTGTTCCAAATGTGGATGTTGATTCAATACTTTCTCTTAAAGATATTTGTAGTAAATACAAACATAATTATTACCCAATGATGGGTCTTCATCCTTGCAACGTAAAGGAAGATTATAAAGAACAATTAAATATTATTTATGAGGAACTGATTTCAACAAAATACTATGCAGTAGGAGAAATAGGTATGGATTTGCATTGGGACAAAACCACATTTGGAATTCAGGAATTGGCTTTTATTGAGCAGGCCAAATGGGCTGTAAAATTAGATTTGCCAGTTTCCATCCATTCAAGGGAAGCTACTAGCGAATTAATTAAAATAATTAAAGATAACAATTTAAAAAAGTTAAAGGGTGTTTTTCATTGTTTCTCGGGAGATGAAAAGGAAGCCAGAGAATTAATAGGTATGGGTTTTTATTTGGGCATAGGAGGCGTAGTAACGTATAAAAATTCAAATTTACCTCAGGTTTTAAGAAAATTAGGTTTTGATAATTTGGTTTTAGAAACGGATGCGCCCTATCTGCCGCCAACACCCCATCGTGGCAAACGAAATGAAACCAGCTACATCCCTTTAATAGCAGAAAAATTAGCCCAAATTTTTGAAGTTTCGATGGCTGAAATAGCCGAAATAACAACAAATAATTCAAAAAAATTATTTGGAATATGATGCTAGTTTTTTTGTTTTTGTTTTTTCAAAATAGTTTTTTCAAAATAGTATCTTCGCAAACTTAAAAATGGAGACTTGTCCGAGTGGTTTAAGGAGCAAGCCTGGAAAGTTTGTATACGGGTAACTGTATCGAGAGTTCGAATCTCTCAGTCTCCGCCAAAAGGGACGAATCCAATTTATAATGGGTTTGTCCCTTTTCTTTTTGATTGAAACCTACCGTCAGTTGAGAGATAAGCTGAAAAACTGGATGGACCATTTCGGTTCGAAGTGTGCCGTTTTCGTGAATATAGTATAAACCCTCTGGGAACAATAGTTTTTGCAATTTTTCTCTTATTGATATTGTAGCTGAATCCCATAAAGACGTGAGTTTAGAGCATATTTCTATGGCATATTTGATACCCTGATCGAAGTTCGAACTCCCCAAAGTGTTTCTTTCTATTTCATTTACGATTACCGATTTTTCTTGCGTGAATCTTGTATTGAATTTTTGGAAGGTTTCAGCTTCCATTTCATTCAGGGCAAAGTATTTTTCTTCTATTGTATCAATCTTTTTATCAATCTCCACCAATCTTGATTTTAATGTCTGTTCATTATTTTTTTGTTCTTTTAATAAATCATTAAAGGTTTGCTTCAATTGATATTTAAGCGGTTCTTGTAATTCCTGTTTTATTTCAAATTGACTTAATAGACCATGAAATGCTTTATGAACCTGGATATTTCTAATATTGCATTTACAGCCATTTGTCCTACATTTATAATAATACAGATTTTTGGGTTTTACAATGTATCCCGTCATTGGTTGAAGACATTTATCACATTTAACAAATACTTTAAGAGGTAGGTTGTTGTTTTCCTTGATATGTGGCACTCCGATAAGTCCACCCGCTATTTGTACCTGATTCACCCTTAAGAATAACTCTTCTGAAATTAAAGGCTCATGATTACCTCTGACAACCTGACCTGCTAATAACCCGTGAGAGATAAAACCACAATAAAAGGGATTTTTAAAGTTTTTTGATAGTTGTTGTTTGTAATAAGGCATTCCCAAAGCTTCAAGACGAAGAAGGATTTCTTCACTTTTAACGCCTTCTGCTTTCCATTGGAAGGCTTTTTTAATTAATGGGCCTCTCTCATTTATTTTCAATGATTTTACCCCATTAATTGAAATCAGATCATATCCTTGAGGTGGTCTTGAAATCCATGTTCCCCTTTCCAATTTATATCGCATTCCGGCAATTGCTCTTTGTTTACGCAACACATTATCATAGTTGGAAAAGAGAAATTGGATGTTTTGTTGAAATACTCCGGTGGGATTAGTAACATCTGTAGGTTGGGAAATTGCGTTGAGGGATACTCCATAATTATCGCGCAGCTCTTGGGCAAGTTTGATAGCCCCTCCGCCTGTTCTGCTGAATCTATCAACTGTATATACAAGGATTTGAGAAATAGTCCCTTTGCTTTTTTTGATGTAATCAAGCATACGCTGAAATTCTTTGCGCCCATCGCTCTTGGCCGATTCATACTTACCTCCAAAGTAGGCATCAATATGAAGACCCTCACGGTTAGCATATTCATCAATTATCTGCCTTTGATAAGGCAGGGACATATTCTTTTCCTGCTCTTTTCCTGATACCCTCGTGTATGCCACAACTGTTTTTGAAGCATTCTTTAAGGATTTAGCCTGAGTGTCAGCCTTTGCAAAGCGGGAAAAAGGATGTAATACTTTTGAAGTTTTTGTTTCGATGCCCATTTAGTTTATATCAGTATATTGTTTTTAATAGTATTCGTTTCCTTATAAAACTCGAACAATAAACTTGCTAAACTTTGCAGCCCATCGGTTATTTGCTGAGCTTCTTCATCTGAGTAATTTTCACAACCTTCAAATGTTTTTAGCATTTCGGAGGTTAAATTTCCACCCTGAGAATAACTTTCTCTTTTGGTTACCAAGTCAGATTTATTCAAAATCATGATGTTGGAAATTGTACCAAAATCAAATTCCTGTATAACTGAATCAGCATATCAAAAGTACAATAATGAATTTTGGAAACTGAGATAATTCTCAATTGATTATTTAACATGGGAACAAATGTTGTGTTTTAAATGTTACACGGCAGGACACCCCCCTATGGTTAAAATTGAAGTACCCATATTTCACAGGGGTTTAGTTCTCTTATTTGTAAATTTACGGCAGGAGGGTGTTTGTCTTGTTTTAAAATGGGCTTGTAGTTCTACCATAAAATATCCACTACTTGCGAAGTAATATCCAGTGCAACCTAATAACTTCTTTGACGACACCGAAGGGTAGAAGACCGGATTCCGGAATTTTAAAATCGGTTGCCACTTATTGCATAAACCACCCCCCTGCCGTAAAAAAATAACGGCAGGACACCCCCTTTTTAGGACAAGACACTATGAAAACGCAGATGAATATTACTTTTAACGATTTATGACATATTATTTTTTTAATTAAAGTAGTTACGGAGCAAGTATTGATTGGAAATGTTCATAAAGTTCAGTTATCCGTAAATATAATCGCGTATATTTACGGATATGAAATCTAAAAATATCATTTTAAAAAATTGCCTACATTGTAAGGAGGAATTTGTTGTTGCCAGAAGCGACCAAAAATTTTGTTCTACGTCACATCGGTCGGCAAATTTTGCTATGCTCAAGCGCAGTAATTTAATCAAACCCTTGGCAGGAATAAAAACACTAATACCAGAAATGGTAATTATCAAAGAAGAGCCTGCTAAAAATCAATTTTTAAAAGATGTTGGAAGTTCTTCCATACCTGTAGCTTTAAATGAAGCCATAAAAACCATGAGGGGAATTAATGACAATGACCAAATGAAGCTACTGGTTGAAATAAAGAACAATCAAGTCAAATTGTTGAATGAAATTAGCCTTAATAATAATTTGATTATAGCATTGAATGAACATTTGAAAGTATCAAATAACAAACCCTCATCCTCAATTTATTTAGGGAATTAATAAGTTTTGGTTACCCCCAAGATAGTCTGAAGTAACTTCTCAGGCAGTTGTACTTTAACTAAAGGTTGGTTCTGAAATATTCTCCTTGAATAAACTCCGATTCAAAAAATGGATTCACGAATTTTTATTTACCAAACCACCCTCCTGCCGTGGGAAAAAAGTCACGGCAGGGACACCCCCCTCCAAAATGCTAAAAACACCGGGTATTTTGGCTTTTTAACGATTTATGACGTTAAAAATGATAAATTTTATAGTTTTTCAAGAGGTATAAGCCATTGACGTAATCGGATGTAATCGTTAAATAACAATGGACAGTTTTCGGCAAATTACTCTTTATTTAACTACTCTAACGTGAGTTCGAATTAAGAGATACTATTAACATTCTTAATCAAACGTTTATAAATATTTGATTATCAATTACATAAAACTATGTGTTTGGAGTAAATTTGAGTTGCAAAACGAATAAAAACCCAAAAACACATGATTTCTAAAGACTAAATTATGACAATTTTCTGTATAGCTGACGATTTCTGCAAAACTTTTATTGAAACTATCAATAAAAACGTATTACCAGGGCCATCAGACCGAAAAATTCGTAATAAACCCTGTAAGATGTCAGACATTGAGGTTATTACCATTATGACTTGTTTTCATCTTAGTGGGGTTCGAAATTTTAAGGCTTTTGATACAGGAGATGTTCAAACGCGTCTACAGGAAGAATTTCCTGTGACGGTTTCCTATAACCGATTTGTTGAGTTATCACAGAAGGCAATAATACCAATGGTTTTGATGCTTCAAACTCTTTGTAATGACAAATGTACGGGCATCACTTTTATTGATTCAACAGCCTTAAAAGTTAGTAATAGCAGACGCATAGGCCAACACAAGGTTTTCAAAGGTTTTGCTGAAAGAGGACATTGCTCAGTGGGTTATTTCTACGGCTTTAAGCATCATATTATCATTAATGAGAAAGGGGAACTCATTAACTTTGCCATGACCAAGGGTAACAAGCATGATGCTGACCATGATTTAATCATGCAATTAACAAAACGTCTTTTTGGTAAACTCTATGGTGATAAAGGTTATCTATCAAAAAGCCTATTTGAGAAACTATTTTTTCAAGGGGTACACTTGGTTACCAAAATTAGAAAAAATATGAAAAATTGCCTGATGAGTCTAAAGGATAAAATCATGCTCCGCAAAAGAGCCACAATAGAATGTGTAAATAATGAATTAAAAAATATCTGTCAAATAGAACACTCAAGGCATAGGTGTTTTAAAAACTTTATTGCCAATACAGTATCGGCTTTAATAGCATATTGCTTCTTACCCAAAAAACCATCCCTAAAAGTTGATTTCAAATACTCAAATCAGCTTTCTTTGTGATTCTTATATCGAACTCAGTTGATTATTGTCTGGCGGTTATTGTTTAAGTAGTTGCGAATGTAGGTGGTTTCATATTCTCTCCGCAATAAAAAGTCCGCCAAAGGTTGCTGTAACACAGAGCAAAACACTTGCAAGAATGTAAAGCACTAAACTTATGTTGTGTCCTTGTTGAAAGAGTGTCAATGTCTCGCTGCTGAAAGTTGAGAAGGTGCTGAAGCCACCACAAAAACCAACGGCTAAAAATAGTCGAGCAGTCGGTGAAAGTATTTGTCTATGGTCTGCAAGTCCGATTACAAAACCCAAAGCGAAACAAGCAACTACATTAACCACAAAAGTTCCGAACGGAAAATGATGGTCATGCAAGCCGTCAATCCATTTACCAAGTCCAAACCTTGTCAATCCGCCAAGTCCGCTACCGATAAATACTGCAATTAATTCTTTCATTTTGCTGTTGAATTATTTGAGGTGTTTGAAAGTGCAAAAGTGAAATACAAAACTACCAATATAGTAATTATTCCTGTTGCAAAAAATGTGGCTGATGCTCCGAATTGAAACCAAATCAGTCCCGCTATTGAACTTGCAAGCATTGTAGTAATACTTTGGAAACTTGAATAAGTTCCTATTGCAGTTGCAGTTTCTTTTTTATCGGTGATATTGCTTATCCATGCTTTTGAAATGCCTTCGGTTGCTGCTGCATAAACTCCATATATAAAAAAGAGAGCATAAAAAATATAGATGTTTGAGTTTACCGCCATGCCGAAATAGACTATTGCAAATAACACTAATCCAATGATGAACATTTTTTTGAAACTTATTTTATCGGCTAAAACTCCAAGTGGAAATGCAAAGATTGCATAGATGAGGTTGTAAAAAATATAAACTCCGATTACACCTGTGTCGGTAAGTCCTGATTGTTTTGCTTTGAGCAAAAGAAAAATATCGGAACTGTTGAAGAGTGTAAATGCTAAAAGTCCGATTACTAATTTGCGATACGCAACTGGGCTTTGTTTCCAATACAAGAGGAATGAGAAAAACGGTGTTGCCGTTTTTTCTTTTTGAATAGCTTGTTTTTTCTCTTTTAAAAAAAATGAAGCAACAACTGCAAGAAGTCCGGGAATGAAGGCTATGTAGAATAATGTTTTGTAATCTTCGGGATAAAAGTAGAGATAGAGTAAAGCGAAAACGGGTCCTATTGCTGCACCTGTTGTGTCCATTGCACGATGGAAGCCAAAAACTTTTCCTTTTGTTTCGGGTGTTGCTTCGTCAGAAAGTATTGCATCACGGGCTGCGGTTCTAATTCCTTTTCCAAAACGGTCAGTTGTTCGGGCAAAGAAAATCCAAAGCGGATAAACAAAAACTGCCATCATGGGTTTTGAAATGGCACTAAAAGCATAACCAATTTGCACAAAGGGAAGTCGCTTGCCTTTGTTGTCGGAAAGTTTACCGAAGTATCCTTTGCTTAGTCCTGTAGTCGCTTCGGCAACTCCTTCTAAAATCCCAATCAAGACAATTGAAAAGCCAATGCTCTTTAAATAAATTGGCATAATGGGATACAGCATTTCGCTTGAGATGTCAGTAAATAAACTGACAACTGATAATATCCAAACTGTCCGTGTGATGTATTTCATTCTACGCTGTGGTTTCTAATCATACAATTTTTCTTTCTCTATTTAATTTGATAATTGAGATTGCAACTAACACAACAAGTATCGTGAATAAAATTACAGATGAACCAATTGTTCCGAAATTTAAGCCGCCTTTTTCTTGGGTTTTTGTAAGTAAGTCGCCAAAGGTTGCCCCGAATGGTCGTGTGAGAACGAATGCTAACCAAAATAAAATTACATGAGATACTTTGCTGAAATAGAAAAGTAAAACAATAACTGCTAATAAACTTCCAATTAGAATTGCCCCACCACCAAAGCCAAGTCCCGAATCATCCGCAAGAAAATCACCTAAAGCTGTTCCCAATGTGTTGGAAAATAAAATCGCTGTCCAATAAAAAATTTCTCCTCTTGTAGATTTGATGTTTGTTACTGACAAAGATTTTTCTGTTTGTTTCCAAATGATGAGTGTTGCAATTAAAAGCGAAACTAAAATCAAAGAACCTGTTGCATAACCTAAACCTAATGTTCTATCCATGAAGTCGGACATGGTTGTTCCTGCTGTGCTTGTAGCAAGTATGACTGCCCAATAAATAATCGGGTGAAACTTTTTTGTTGAAAGTTGAACTACAAGCGTTGCAAAAAAGACACTCAAAAGAATGGCTGAGCTAATTGCATAGCCAACATTCAAAGTCATGGAAAGTAAATCTCCTGCGGTTTCGCCTAAAGTGGTTGCACAAATTTTCATTATCCAAAATGAAAGTGTGATTGCTGGTAATTTATTCATTTGTTTTTAATTTAGAAGAGTTGAAAATTAGTTATTGGTTGCTTGTTTTTTATTTCTATACAACAATCGCATTAAACTTGGAAATACCAATAGCAACATTGGAAGACCTACTACAAAACCCCCAATGACTGCTACTGCTAATGGTTGCTGCATTTGAGCACCTAAACCAATGCCCAAAGCCAAAGGCATAAGGGCTAAAATTGCTCCTATTGCTGTCATTAGCTTTGGTCTTATCCGCAAAGCAATTGCATAGTTTATGGATTGGTCAACATTGTTTGTTTGCTGCATATTGAAACGGTATTGAGCAACTGTGAAAATTGCGTTTTCTGCCAGTATGCCGACAATCATTATGATACCCGTATAACTGCTTACGTTTAAAGGAATGTTTGTAAGGTATAAAGCAATGATACAACCGCAAATTCCCATAATGGAAATGAACAAAAGCAATAAGGAAAGCAACCATTCTTTGAACAGAAACATAAATACTCCAAACACTAATAGCGTTGCCATAAGTAGGATTAGCAATAGTTCTTTGAAAGATTGTTGTTGTTCGGAATATGCCCCACCGTAAGCAATCGAATATCCTTTGGGCAATGCCAATTTTGAATTGAGTTGTTGTTGAATTTCAGTGATGGCACTTCCTAAATCTCTGTTGTCTAATCGGGCTGTAAGCACAACGCAAGATTTTAGGTTTTCCCTGCGTTGTTCGTTTTCGCCCTGAACAATTTTCACATCACAGAAAAAGGTAAGTGGTCTTGTTGTGCCGTCAGGTAAGAAAATTAGTTGCCGTTTAATGTGTTCCAAATCGTTTGTGTTCATATCGGCAAACCGCATAATTATTCTTCGCATTTGTTCTCCTTCCTGAATTTGCCCTACTTGTATTCCTGCTGTCATGGCTGCCTGTGCAGGTGATGGAACTGGTTGATTGGAGTTGATACCTAAAGTAATTCCTCCTGTGTATGCTGAAAGTTGTGTTTGGAAATCAAGTAATGAAATTTTGTATTGATTTAATAATTCCTGATTGGGTGTGAATACCAATGAAGGACCTGCAATGCGTAAGCCATTGTCAATATCAGCAATGCCCTGAATGTTACCTATGATTTCTTCTGCTTGTTTGGTGATGCTTTGCAGTTGAGTGTAATCATCTCCAAAAAACTTTACTTCAATGGGTGAAGGTGTGCTCATTAAATCGCCTAATAAATCGGCTATCCGTTGCCCGAATGAAATATGCAATACGGGTTGTTTTGCAGCAATTTCTTTTCGCAAATCGTCAATTACATCTACGGTTGTTTTTGTTCGATGCTGTTTTAACTGAATAGAGTAGTCGCCAAAGTTTTGCGGAACGGTGCTGAATGCCATTCTTATTCCTGTTCTACGACTGTATGTTTCTACATCGGGATGGGCAATTATTGTTTTTTCAATTTCGGTTAATACCCGGTCGGTTTCCTGCAATGATGTTCCTGGGGGCATAAAATAATCCAATACGATTGTGCCTTCGTCTAAGTCGGGCAAAAAACCTGTTTCCAATTTTCCAAAACTAAACCATGCACCTGAAATAAAAACGACAATCAATAAAAATGCTACCGATGGTTTTTTGAAGAACCATGTGAGCCAACGCAATTTATTTACGCTGTGTTCTTCGTTTGTGTGATGTGATTTTTTTGGTGCTTTGAAACCAATGATGATGTGAAAAACAGGAAGTAATAACCAAGTAACCAAGAATGAAACTACCAATGTTATTTGCATGGTGTTTGAAAGTTCTTTGAAGAAACTGCCTGCCAATCCGCTCATTAAAAGAAAAGGAAAATAAATTACAATGGTGGTAAGTGATGAACCTACCATTGCAGGAAATAAAAATTTGATTGCTTCCTTTACAACCGTGAAACGGTCTTTGTCCGGTTCGTCTTCGTGCTTTCGGTAAATCTGTTCTATGATTACAATTGCATCATCTATAATTAGTCCGATGGATGCTGCTATTGCTCCCAAAGACATAATGTTGATGGTAATTCCGACTAAGTATAAAACTAAAATTGTGAATGCCAATGTTACTGGAATGGTAAGCATAACCACTAAACTTGCCCGCCATGAACGCAGAAAAATTATCATTACAATGATGGCTAAAAACAATCCTTCATAAATAGTTTTGGTTACGCTGCTGATGCTTTCGCCAACAAAAGATGATTGATTGTAGTATGGTTTCAGCACCATACCTTCGGGTAATTGCTTTTGAATTTCAGTTGCTTTGTTTTCGCATTCTTTGGCAAATTCTATGAGGTTAATACCGGGTTGTTTTACAAGATCAATCAAAACTGCATCATGTCCGTTGGCATTTACAACTACAAATTCAACTTGCTCTTTTAGTTCAACTTTGGCAATGTCTTTCAGTTTGATTAACCGTGTCCCATCGTTCTTGATAATGGTGTTTTCCAACTCGTCAATATCCATTACCCTTGTATCAGTAAGTGATAAATACAAGCGACTGAAATCTTCTACTGCACCATTTGACAACACATAATTATTGCTATTGAAAACATTGATAATCGTATTTGGTGTAATGCCTAATGAAGCCATTTTAATAGCATCAGGAACAATTACAAATTCCTTGTTTTTTCCTCCACGAACCACCACATTTGAAATGCCGTTTACCTGTGAAAACATAGGTCGGGCAATGAGGTTAGCTTTGTCACGCAAGGCAACTAAACTGTGTTTTTTGCTTTCTAAAGTGAAGCCATAAACAGGAAATGTGCTTTGGTTCATTGCTTCGGCAGCAATGCTTACTCCTTGCGGTAAAAAGTTTTTAATTTCATTGATGCGACTTTCTACCTGTGTTTTGGCATTGTAAACATCTGTTCCCCAATCAAAGAAAATATCAATTACACAACTGCCTCTACTAGTGCTACTTTTAACAACTTTAACACCTTTAACTTTTTTAGCCGCACTCTCCAAAGGCTTAGTAACAGTTATCATCATTCGGTCTATGGGTTGCTGACCAGCATCCGCAATCAAAGTAATTCTTGGAAATAATACTTCCGGGAAAAGATTGGTTTGCATTTGAGTATATGAAAATATACCTGCAACCAAAAGCAGTAAACCAACAAATAAGATTGGTTTCTTAAATATTTGGAAAATGTTATTTTTCATTGTGATGATGCACTCTCTTTTTGTTAATCCATTTATTTAATTCATACGTGAGCAAAGCAGAGCCACTGCCTACGATTGCACCTGCCAAAACATCACTTGGATAATGAACACCTAAGTCCATTCTTGAATAACCTACTGCACCTGCCCATAAAAAAGAAGGAGCAATTACATACCATTTGGGATAAATTATACTCACAGCAATAGCCAAGGCAAAGGCATCAGAAGTATGCCCAGAAGGAAATGAAGGGCTGCCACCATCGGTTATTTTTTGGATAAGATTATACGTTTCAAAAGGACGAGGCTTATTGACGCTATACTTTAAAATATTTGAAATAATTATAGACGTTAGTATAGAAGAACCAATGTATAATCCATTTGCTTTATATATTGAATCCCTTTTTATTAGGCCCATCCCAAAAAATAATATTGGAACGCCAAAGGCAATAGGAGCAACAGAATTTGTTATTCCTATGAAAGCGGCATCCAATTGGGTATTACGATTAAGGTTAATGGTTTTCAATAAATCAATGTCCCAATTTTGAGCAAAGACAGTGACGGATAAGACAACCCCCAATATAATTAAAGTTAATTTTTTCATTTCAATATCGATACTAAAGCTGTGTCAGGCAAACCGTAATTGCCTTTGTTTATTATTTTGTCGGTTGCCTCAAATTTTGGAGATACAATTTCAATCCGTTCTGAATTTTTGTTTCCAACGGTAACAGGAATTTTAATTGCTGTGCTGTCATTAATCAGTTTCATTACCCAAAAGTCTTTCATCATTTCATCACTTAATACGCAGGATTTTGGCAGCACTTGTTTTTTACTCTGAGTTCCCTTAATGATGTTAACTTTCACCATCATATTTTCAGGTAGAAATAAATTTACATTGCTCTTTGCCAAAATGGTTTGTGTTTGTGCCGTTACATTCATGGCTGTTAACGCTTTTGTAAAAATTGCTGAATGTTCTGTGTTGTCAGGCAAAATGAGTGTGCAACTGTTTCCTGTTTTTGTGTATGCAGTAAATTCATAAGGCACATTTACCTGAAATACCAAATCGCTGCTTTCTGCTATTGTGCAAAGCTGTGTGCCTTCCAATACATAGTCGCCTGATTGCTGCTTGTCTAATGTTGTAATGATGCCTGTTGCTGATGCTGTTACTTTTATTACTCCAAAGTTTTTGAGTGTGCTGTCAATTTTAGAAACATCATTTCCTAATGCCCTGCTTTCTTTTGATTGCAATATATATAGGACATCGCCTTTATTTACTCTGTCGCCTAACTTTACATTTACTTGTGTAATGAATGCAGGAATTGAAGCGGTTACTAAATTTCGTTTCAGATAAATGGTTGTGCCGAATAAAGTCAGTTCGTCATTAATAGAACCATTGCTTATTGAAACAACCTCAACTGGTGTTTTGGGTGCTATTGTTTGTTCGGCTTGTGTTTCTTTTTTGCTTCCGCAGGAAGCTAAACCTAACGCCAATGTGATCGAAAAATATATGCTTAGTTGTTTCATCGTTCTTTTTTTACCAATTCCAATAATTGTAAGCGTTTATAAGTGATTGCTGTTGTGAAAAAAGCAAGGTGTAATCCCTTTGAACCATTGCCATATTTTTTAATACCATCGTATAATTGATGATGGAAAGTTGCCCTGATAAAATTTCTTTTTTGTAACTGTTCAGCAACAAATCATAATCCTTTAGTTGCTGCTCGGCAATGGCAATGCGGTCGGTGTAAGATTGTAGTTCGGTTAATATTTTTGATTTGCGAACTGTGTTTTGTGTAATGAAATTGGTTTTGTAAAAAGAAACGGATTGTTCCAAAACCTGCGTTTTATTTTGATAGATAGCTTTCTGATTTCCGTCAAAAAAATTGTAAGTAAAACTCAATCCTGCACTAATGCCAAATCGGTTGGGAATAGTCGGGGCATAAACTGCATTCAATCCTGTGTTTGCAAACAGATTTAATTGAGGTTTGTATTTCAGCTCAAATGCATTTTGTTGAGCAATTAAATTCAAACTATCCAAATGATATTTTTCCAAGAACATTGAATTGGAAACGGTGTTGTTCAAAGCAAGGTCGCTGTTTTGAAGTTGAACCAAAGCGGTGTCGTTAATTCCGCAAAGAATATTTAAGTCGATTAAATCCCTTCGGTAATTAGCTTTGAAAGTGGTGAGTTGTGCTAAGAAATTTTGATGCTCTATATTCAATAAAGTAAGCTCAGATTGTTTGTAGATGCTACTTTCCACTAACTTTTTCAAAACATCCTTTTGGTCTGCCAACAATTTTACCATTGCTTCAGCATACACTGTTTGTTTATTGTCTTGCAAACACAAAATGTATTGGTCGGTTACAATTTTCTCAATATCGTGTTCGGTTAATTTGGAGTTATTCTGATTAATTTGAGAAGTAACATTTAGTTGTTCACTGGCTGTTTCATAGCGTTTTCCATTAAATAATGGTTGTGTTACATTTAGTATTGCCTGATATGTACCTCCATTTGAATAAGCTAAATCATAGCCGTAATAATTAGTTGTTCCGTTGGCGTTTGGCTCAAATGAAGTTTTGTTATTATCGGTTGAAATTACAGGAGAGAACAGATAATTGGCGGTTACGCCAATTTGCGGTTTGGTGTAAAGTGCTTTCAGGCGTTCAGCATCAAACTGGTTTGCCTTACTTTGGTTTTTGTTGTCGTTAATTAATAGGCTGTTTTGCTTTGCTGATAAAATATAATAAGGCAAATTATTTTGAGCAGTTGCAACAAAAGAGAAAAGAGAAAATAGTATCAGAATTATTGGCTTCATTTTCCATGAATTAAAAAGTGTTTCGCCAATTGGTGAAACACTTTTGTTGGATTTATTCTTTTACCTCTTTAATGAATTTGCCGTTGTTATCAAAAAGCAAATCCATTCCTTTGATTTCTGCTTCATAAGTTACCGTTCCTTTTGCATCGGTAATTTTAGCCGCCTCCTTTACTGATTGCCCTTTGTAATTTGTTTTAACATAATCCAAAATACCGTTCGGCAGTTGATTTAATTCAATTTCTACTTCGGTTTCAAGTATGTTGCCTTGTGCATCAAACAAAACGGAGTTGTCAATTTTAGTTAAGTCGAAACTCGCTTCAAACTTTTCTCCTTCTTTATCCCACTTCACATCGGTGGCGGTAGGATATTGCTTTTGAAAAGCGGTTTTTACAGGAGCAGGAACATCTTTTTCCTGCATTTTTTGTGCGAAGGTGAGTGATGTAATCATCGCTGCAACCATCATAAATGCTAATTTTTTCATTGCTTTTATTTTTAGTGAATTGTATTTACACTACAAAGTTGCAACTCGATTTAGAAGAAATTTAGAATTTTCAGAAAGCCACCGAAAAAGAATGAAGATTGTCGGTAAAAGAGTAGGAAACCTTCCAGTTATTCAGGTCGGCAATTTTTTTGATGATAGCCAGTCCCAAACCATTTCCTTGTTCGGATGGATTAGATTTTGAAAAACGGTTGAATAACTTATCAGAAACTAAAGGCGTTGCCTGTCCGCTGTTTGAAAAGGTAAGCGATTGATTAGTGAGGGTAATTATAATTTTTCCGTCGTTAATATTATGCCTGATAGCATTTAGAAAAAGATTGCTGATTAAGATTTCTGCTAAAACAGGATTTGATTTTGCTGATATTGTTTCATTCAATTCCATTTTTATAGTTAGGTTCTTCGCCTTTGCTTGTTCTGTAAAAAAATCAAAGTGTTTTTCTATTGCCTCATTCAAACTAATTGTTTGTTTCTCGTTGTAACTGTCATTTTCCATTTTAGAAAGCAATAATAAATTTTTGTTCAAACGATTTAAGCGGGAAACGCTATCGTTTAATGAACTCAATATTTCATATTGCTCCTGTGTGAAATCAGAACTTTGAATTAGCGTATCAATTTTTACCTGAAAAACTGCCAAAGGCGTTTGCAATTCGTGGGCTGCATTTTCAATAAATTCCCTTTGACTGTGGTAAATTGAAGTGTTTCTTTCAATCAGCTTTTCAATACTTTGATTTAAACGGTTAAATTCTTCAATCCTCGTTTCCTTTAATTTTGGTTGATTGGATTTGTCTATTTCAAACTGTTCAATCTGCTGCAATGTTTCGTAAAATGGTTTCCAAAGATTAAGCGATAGTCTTTTTGTGACGAGGTATAAGCCAATAAGCAGTAGCGAAATAATGATAAAAAAAAGTAATGCAACGCTTTCCATCAAATCTTCCGTTTCTACCAAGTTAATGCGGGCAGAATAGGTGTATGACTTGCCTTCAATTGTAATAGGCAAATTCAACTCCCTGTAAGGTTCACTTTCTGCGTTAAGAGTATCGTAATAGTAGCTGTAAAAAATGGTATCGGTTTTTAGTTGTGTTGCTTCTTTTATTTTTATATCACGGTTAAACTTGTTCCAAACAGGAATGTCAGTTTCTTTCAATTGTGAAATTGAGAATTGCAAAAATTCATTTTTACGAAGTATTAATGCTTCGTCTGCATCTTCTATGTACAATTTCTCTGAAAGAAAATAGAATAATGGTGCTGATACAATTAAAATCAGCACTGCAAAAATCAAATATGACCTTGATATTTTATGTAATAGTTTTTCAGTCATTTTGCCACTTATATCCTAATCCGTAAACGGTTTTTATGTAATCGCTGCAACCAGCATCTTTCATTTTGTTTTTGAGGTTTTTGATATGTGCATAGACAAAATCGTGGTTGTCCAACATATCTGCCATATCACCCGAAAGATGCTCTGCAATTGCACTTTTGGAAAGAACCTTGTTTTCATTTCCGATTAAATACAGCAACAAATCAATTTCCTTTTTTGTGATGTCAATTTTCTTGCTTTTTACCTTTACCGTTTTTGAAAGAATATCAATTTCGATTTCGTTGTATGCAACAAGGTTGTTTCCTTTAAAGTTTTTCCGTCTTATAAGGGCTTGTATTCTTACCAAAAGTTCCGATAAATGAAAGGGTTTTGTCAGGTAGTCGTCCGCACCCAAATTAAAACCCTCAATTCGTGTTTCAAGTGTTTCTTTCGCTGAAATAATAATTACTCCTTCTGTTTTGTTTTGTCGTTTTATTTCTTTTAAAATTTCAAAACCGTTGCCGTCAGGCAACATCAGGTCAAGCAAAATGCAATCGTAATCGTAAGTTGAAATTTTGTCTATGGCTGATTTTGTTTTGTCAGCCCACTCACAAACAAAGTTGTTACCAGTCAAATAGGATTGGATGCTACTTGCAAGTTCTTGTTCGTCTTCTATGAGTAATAATTTCATTGCAACGAAGGTAAGTATTCAATTTAGAAGAAATTTAGAATGTCGGAATAAAGCGGTGGCAAAATTGGCTCTTTTGGGGCTTGCTTTTGGGTCGGCTTGTGTGGTGGGGCAAACCCCAAATGTGCCTCAGTGGAATGGCATAAAATTAATCTTATTTTATTAGTTTATCTATCAATAAGTTTTTATTATTCAGGATAAACGAACAAAATACTATCACTTAAACTATATGCTCCGAAACAACCAAATGCGTCTTTAAACTGAGTCGGCTTCAAATAGGATGGCTCTACAAAAGGATTAAACTGGGCTAATTTTTGACGATCTAACTGGTCATAAAAATCAAACGCATTTTTATCCATTGTTTGCAATTGAATATAGGCGGTATCTTGTATTTTATGTTTGAAGGTGGGTTCAAACGTGATGGTGGAGTTTTGACCATTTGAGTTTTGATCTGAATATATAGTCCTTCCAATTTCCGTAGCTCTTATTTTTAATCCATTTATGCACGGGCTTTTCCCCCCATTGGTGCGGTAGGCTGAACTGTCGGCCCATCGGTGCATTTCATATCTATAATATTGGCCTGATGCAGCGGGGTCAATATAATGCAAAACAACCCCTTCATGTTCGCCATATAAATCCTTAAATTTATAAACATAACCGGCGCTATCCAATTTCACTTTGGGTTGGTTAGTGGTGCAAACGGCCTGATAGATTTTTCCATCAAATAATACATTTAATGTGTAATCTAAATTGGCAGCTATTTTTGAATTTCCTTTATAAAAATAAATGTAATCACATTGAAAATAATTGAAAATACTATCAGGGGTAAATGTTATAGTGCCATTGGCAGAGGAAATTGTTATCCCTGCATTTCGGGCAAAAAAAGTACTATTAATTGCTGAACCAGTGAGGTATGGAACTGTTTTGTTTAAATAAACTTTTGGAAATTCATTTGGGGTAATTAAGCATTCGATACTTAACTTAGAATCGTATGGCAGTTGTTTTAACTTTATTTCTCTTTGACAGCCTAAGATAGTAGTCATTGCTATTAAAATTGTCATATATAAATTTATTTTGTTCATATTTTATTTTGTTAAATTTTATTAAAAATTAATGTTTCACCGATGAACTCGAAACCCCAATATCCCCTTACTTTAAGCTTATTTTGACTTAATAATTGAAGATATGCTGTATAAGTTCTCCCTGATTCAGGATTGTAAATTTGCCCATTCGTCCACTTATTTTCTTTATCATACTGCAACCCCGATAAAATTATTAAATCCAACCATGAATGGCTTCTTAATTTTGGGTTAGGATTTTTGGTATCTAAATGATTTGCCATTGGAATTTTAACTTTATGCGTGCAAGGAAACCAAATCAATTTAGCAAAAACTTTTTCGTTTTTGATAAATACATTTACTCTTAAATCTTTGGATGATGACTCCCAATTTCCAACTAACTTATTATTTTCGTTATTTAAATTAGTGTAATTAAACAGTATGGAAAATACTAATAGAAAATTCATGTTTTAAAATTTGAAGTTAAAACTTACACTTGGAAGAATGGGTATCAATGAAATCTCGGTTGCTTTAGGTGCCTTAGTTACCGGATCAGTTGACAATACAATAAAATATGGATTGCGGCGGCTATACACATTATAAATACTAAATACCCATTCACTATCATATTTTTTACCGCGTATTTTTCTGGGTTTATGATAAATGGCACTTATATCTAACCTATTATATGGGCGGTATCGGTAATTATTACGGTTGGTATAATCTAAATAAATTCCATCATACAATGTTCCCCCTGCAAACACCGGAATTTTTCCTACAGGTAAGGTAAATGCAGCACCACTTGTAAAAACAAAATCAGCACTAAATGTCCATTTTTTATTAAGTTCATACGATGCAACTACATTAAAATTGTGTCTTTTATCATATGTAAATGGGAACTGATTTCCATAATTTAAACTATCAAATTGCTGAGTAGTTTTACTTAACGTATAGGAAACCCAACCTGTAAGTTTGCCGAAATTTTTCTTCACAAAAAATTCAGCCCCGTAACTGCTTCCATGCCCAAAAACTAATAATTGATTGATGCTGTTGCTCAGCAATGGCTGAGTGCCTTCCTTAAATAGAACCTGATTTCTCATATCTTTATAATAAAACTCAATACTCGTTTCTATTTCATTGTTCTTAAAATTTTTAAAAACTCCTAAAGCCACCTGTCTGCTTTTTTGGGGTTTTACATTTTTGCCACTGCTAATCCATATATCGGTTGGTAGTGAAGCCGTGCTGCTTGGCACTAAATGAATAAATTGATTCATTTCGGTATAAGCAGCCTTAATTGAAGTTTTACTATTAATACTATACTTAACAGTAGCACGGGGTTCAATAAATTTATAATACGAATTCGATTTAATAAAAACAGGAACTCTAATTCCTAAATCAGCACTTAATTTATCGCTAAATGTAATCTCATCTTTGGCATAAAAAGCAATTAAAGTTGAGTACTGATGAGGGATGCTATCTGGTTTGATAGTATTTATTTTACCATTTTTTGGTATTTTGGCTGAGGTGCTTGCCGGTGAAAAAATACTGTAGGTATAGTTCACACCAAGTTTTAACTTGTTTTTATTATTGGCATAATAATCAAAATCCGTTTTTGCATTCCAATCACTAATACCTGAATATACTTGCGCCACATACTTATTTTGAAGGGTACTTAAACTTAAATGATAGTCATTGTAAATTACGGAAGTATTACTAAATAATTTTGAATTAAATTGATGATTATACCGCAAGGTTGCTGTTTTGTTCCCAAAATTAATGCTATAGTTTAAAGCGTTTGCACCTGTGTATTCAGCTTTATCCAAGCCTTTAAAAACACTCAGGAATACCTTGTTTTTAGCATTAAATGTATAATTAACCTTGGCATTTATATCGTAAAAATAATATAAGGTTTTATTTCCTTTTTTTGGCAGAAAGGGTCTTACCAAAAGATCGGCATAACTGCGGCGGGCAGATATTATAAAGGAGCTTTTGTTTTTTATAATAGGTCCTTCTAAAGTTAAATTGCTACTCAACAAACCAATCCCACCTGCTCCTGAAAACTTTTGATTGTTCCCCTCTTTCATTTGAACATCTAGAATGGAACTTAGCCTGCCCCCATAGTTGGCAGGAAATCCACCTTTAATTAACTGAACATTTTTAATAGCATTAATATTAAAAGAACTAAATAAACCAAAAAGATGATTTGGGTTATAAATGGTAGCTTCATCCAATTGAACCAAATTTTGACCTGAACTTCCCCCTCTCACAAAAAAACCGGTCGTTCCTTCTTGCCCACTTTGAACCCCGGGAAGTAACTGCACTATTTTCATCAAATCTCTCTCTCCTGCTATTGCTGGCAAGGTTTTTATTTGTTGAATAGGAATATCAATAACCCCCATTTGTGGTTTTTCTACATTATTGTTATTTCGGCTGGCATTTATTACCACTTCATTTATTTCGTTGCTTTTTTCTATTAAAAGAATATTTAAAACGGTATTCTCTTTAACCTTTATTTTTTTAATTTGAGGATTATAACCCATGTATGAATAAATTAAACCAATTGTATCAGCCGATGATACAGTCAATGAATAAAAGCCATATTGATTTGTAGTAGCACCATTTTTAATGTTTGTGCTATAGATACTTACCCCAAGTAAACTTTCACCATTTTTGGCATCTTTTACATAACCACTTATGGTTATTTTTTGGGCCGATGCAATCATTGTATAAATACAAAATACTGCTGTTATAATAATTTTGATTTGTTTCATTTATAATGATTTGGAAATTTAAATACTCATTTGTTTAATAAATGGAATGATAACTGTTATTTTAAAAAAAAACATTCAAGCTATGCAGAATGGTTTTTTTTATTAGAGAAAATAATTTTATTCTTTTTCTGTAT
>JBJXDS010000223.1:0-5534 GCA_046154525.1 Bacteroidia bacterium | reverse complement strand
GAAATAGTGGTGGTAACCATTGTATTCATAGGGGTGTATTTTATTTTTCGCAATTTTATGCGAAAGCAAGATAAAGATAAAATGGGTGGGGAAGGTAAAAGGGATCTATGATTCTTTAATGGTATTGTCAGTAGTTTCACCTTCCGTTGAAGCCGGGGAATCAGTTTCTATATTAACTTCTTCTTCACTATTATCGGGTTCTTCAACCAATAAAGATTCTTCCAATTTATGGCCAAAAAAACGTTTTTGAAAAACAATGATACTAATAACCCCGGTGCTAATACTGGCATCGGCAATATTAAAAATAGGGCGGAAAAAAGTTAAATCGGTACCTGCCCAAAACGGGAACCAGGAAGGATATCGGGTTTCGATTACGGGGAAATAAAGCATATCTACCACCCGGCCCAAAAAGAATTTGCCTTTATCGTCGTAGGTTACATAGTCGGTAAACCAAACGCCGTAAAAAACGCTGTCAATAATATTGCCAATGGCACCCGCCAGTATTAATGAAATACAAACGATGAGTCCACTGTGTGCTTTTGCAGTTATTTGCTTTAATAAATACCAAATTATACCGGCTACCGCCAACAACCTGAAAACAGTAAGAATTAATTTTCCGGTAATTCCCCCAAGTTCTACACCAAAAGCCATACCATTATTTTCGGTAAAGTGCAGATAAAACCAATTGCCTATCATGGGTTTGGTTTGCCCTAAATACATATGCTTAAGTACCCAAATTTTTAACCATTGGTCAAAAGCCAATACAGAAATTAAAATAATAGAAGCTAAAAGGAAGTACTTTTTTTTTGATGTTTCCAAAAGGTTTATTTATATTGTTTTAGTTTAGCTTCCATGCTTTGCGTGGTATGAGGCACAGCCATCAATCTTTCTTTAGGTATCAATTTACCTGTAACTTTGCAAATGCCATAGGTTTTATTTTCTATTCGAAGCAAAGCCATTTCAAGGTTATCAATAAACTTTCGTTGGCGGCCTGCCAATTGTGAATTGCTTTCTTTTAAAAGAGTAGAACTACCGTCTTCCATGGTTTTATAAACACTTCCTGTATCATCGGTTCCATTTTTATTGTTGGCAGATTCGACCAAATCTTTTAGTTCGGATTTAGCCGATTCTAATTTTTTAATTATTAGTTCCTTAAATTCCTGAAGCTCGATATCATTATATCGTGTCCTCTCTTTATTTTCAATTTCCATAAATTTTATTTATTTTAATTTTTACTTCTATTCCATTAATGTCAGTTATTTCACCTTCGGTTAATTTTTCGGAAATTATACCATCCGCCAAAATTTCGTTGCAAATATAATTTTTGAAACCCAACAAGGTGTTATCAATATCGGGATGTGGAGTAATCTTTACATTTATACGGTCGTTTACCTCATATTCATTGTCTTTACGCATGTTTTGAATTTTATTCACAATTTCACGGGCAAATCCTTCCAATTTTAATTCTTCGGAAATAGTAAGGTCTACTGCTACTGTTATTTTACCATTAACCGCTACCTGCCAGCCCTGCACATCTTTGGTTACTATTTCTATTTCATCCCTTTGTAAAGTAAACGAACCATTTGAGGTTTTAATATCTATGCTGCCATTTAAGTCTATTAATTTAAGTTCATTTTCTGTAAAACTATTTACAGCTAAGCCTATTTCTTTCATCGATCCACCAGCCCGAGGGCCTAATTTTTTAAAATCGGGTTTAGCCGATTTGATAATTATGGATTGCTCGCCATCATGTAAAAAGTTTATTTCCTTAATGTTTACTTCCGATAAAATAAGGTCTTTTACCAATGATATCTGATTTTCAAAGTGTTTGTCAAGAACTGGAATGAGGATGCGTTGCAAAGGTTGGCGGACTTTTATTTTTTCTTTTTTACGAATAGCTAAAACCATGCTGCAAATTTGCTGCGCCAAATTCATTCGTTCCAAAAGTTCCTTATCTATTTTATGCAATTCCGGCTTTACCAAATCTGATAAATGAACCGATTCATGTTTTAAAGGGGTATTATTTGAAATAGCTTTTTCTCGAATATTTTGGGTCATATTATTATATAACCAATCAGCAAAGAAAGGGGCAATTGGACTCATCAACTGGCTCACAATTACCAAACATTCTTGCAACGTTTCAAAAGCCATTTGTTTATCCTCGGATGATTCACTTTTCCAGAAACGGCGGCGCGATAAGCGAACATACCAATTGCTCAGATTATCATTTACAAAATCCTGAATGGCACGTGTGGCAATGTGAGGTTCATAATTATCCAAACTTTCTCTCACATCCACCACTAATTGATGCAGAGCTGATAAAACCCATTTATCAAGTTCTGATAATTTATCCCAATCTATGCGGTTGAATTCGTAATCTTTAAATTTATCTAAATTGGCATATAATGCAAAAAAAGAATACGTATTGTAAAGTGTTCCAAAGAATTTTCGCTGAGTTTCAGCTAATCCTTCAATATCAAATTTCAGGTTTTCCCAAGGAGCGGCATTTCCAATTAAATACCAGCGGGTAGCATCGGCACCAAATTTATCCACAGTTGTAAACGGGTCAACGGTATTGCCCAAACGTTTACTCATTTTGTTGCCATTTTTATCTAGCACAAGTCCGTTGGCCACCACATTTTTAAAAGCTACCGAATCAAACAACATAGTAGCAATGGTGTGCAATGTAAAAAACCATCCACGTGTTTGGTCCACACCTTCGGCTATGAAGTCGGCGGGGAAGGCCCCGTTGAATCCTTTGCCAAATGCTGAATCGGAACCAGCTTCGCCGAGGCCCCAGGAGGCATAAGGCATAGCCCCGCTATCAAACCACACATCTATCAAATCTGTTTCGCGGGTCATTGGTTTTCCGGAGGCAGAAACTAAAATTATGTTGTCAACGTAAGGACGGTGAAGGTCTAATCCATGACCACTTTCAAAAGCTGATTCACTCATAAAGCCGACTTTTACAGATTTTTCAGCTTCTTGTTTTAATTCATCTATCGAACCAATACAAATTTCTTCGGTTCCGTCTTCTGTTCTCCAGATGGGTAACGGTGTTCCCCAATATCGGCTTCGGCTAAGATTCCAGTCTACCAGGTTCTCCAACCAGTTTCCAAATCGCCCTTCGCCTGTATGTTCCGGTTTCCAGTTGATGGTTTTGTTTAAAGCAATTAATCTATCTTTTACAGCCGTGGTTTTAATAAACCAACTTTCCATAGGGTAATATAAAATCGGCTTATCGGTTCGCCAGCAATGTGGATAGCTGTGTTCGTATTTTTCTACTTTAAAGGCTTTGTTTTCTTCTTTCAGTTTTATAGCCAATTCCACATCCACCGATTTATCGGGCGGAGTGGTGTAGTATTCATTTTTAACATATTTGCCTGCAAACTCACCCATTTCCTTTACAAATTTGCCTTGCAAATCAACCAAAGGAACCAGTTTGCCATCTTCATTTTCCACCAGCATGGCAGGCACTCCTGCTTGTTTGGCTACCCGGGCATCATCGGCTCCAAATGTGGGAGCAATATGCACAATCCCTGTTCCTTCTTCGGTGCTTACAAAATCTCCGGCTATTACTTTAAAAGCGTCTTCTGGATTTTCGGCTGGTAAAGTATAGGGTAAAAGTTGTTCGTAGGTCAAACCTATCAGGTCTTTACCTACAAATTCATTTAGTATTTGATAAGGGATTTTCTTATCTACGGGTTTGTAATCCTCAAAACTCAACTGGGCATCTTCTTCCGAAAAGAATTTTTTAACTAAATCCTTAGCCAAAATTACCTGAATAGACTGAAAAGTATATTGGTTATAGGTTTTAACAAGAACGTACTTAATTTTTTGGCCAATGGCTAAAGCAGTATTACTTGGTAAAGTCCAGGGAGTGGTTGTCCAGGCAAGGAAATAGGTGTCAAGACCTGACAGGTTTTTAAAACCTGTCAGGTCCCCTTTTATTTTAAACTGAGCTACAATGGTTGTATCTTTTACATTCCTGTACGTTCCGGGTTGGTTAAGCTCATGCGAACTTAAACCAGTTCCGGCAGCAGGAGAGTATGGCTGAACAGTGTAACCTTTGTATAAATATCCTTTTTTATAAATTTCTTTTAATAAGTACCAAACCGTTTCAATGTATTTGTTTTCGTAGGTTATGTATGGGTTTTCCAAATCTACCCAATAGCCAATTTTTTCAGTCAGGTCGTCCCAAACACTTTTAAATTTCATTACATCCCTGCGGCAGGCTGCGTTGTAATCTTCAACACTTATTTTTTTACCAATATCATCTTTGGTAATTCCCAAAGATTTTTCCACCTGCAGTTCGATAGGTAACCCATGCGTATCCCAACCGGCTTTGCGTTCTACCCTAAATCCTTGTAAGGTTTTATAGCGGCAAAACAAATCTTTAATTGTGCGGCTCATCACGTGGTGAATGCCCGGCATACCATTGGCCGATGGTGGCCCTTCATAAAAAACAAAATCCTCAGCTCCGGTGCGGTTGTCTATTGATTTTTGAAAAATATTTTTCTCTTTCCAAAATTGGGCTACTTCCTTTTCAAATTCCGGAAAATTGGCTTGCTTGTATTCGGGATAAAGTTTTGAGTTGGCGGCTTTCTGCACAGGTATTTTAAAAAGGCTGCGAAGATATAAAAAATTGGAGGTAAAAGTTTAGTCGGTTACAGTTACAATAAAAGTTTCTGTTCTCCCAAATTTACTTAAAAAGGCGATACTCGTATCTTCTCCATAAGAGCCATTGTCAACATTTAAAATCTTAATAGTATCTGTTCCCGGTTTCATTCCTTTAAAAATCCATGCGTATCTAACGGTGCATCCCTCACAGTCTTTATTTAAAGGATTATCAATGATTTTTGAATCAATATACTTTACTACGTTAATTGATTTCTCATTAATCCAAATATTGGAACAACATGAGTTTTGGCCAATATAAATTTTAAAAGTTTCTCCCACTTTAATTTTATAGGAAGGCTGGTTATCATAAAAATTTTCACAACTTGAAAATATTAAAAACGATAGAAAACAAAGCAACCTGGGTTTTAACATGCCATCATGAATGCCGGTTTACTTTTTATTTTTGAACAAATTATAACGCAAACTCATACCCAAGCTGGATGTTTTTCCTTTATTACTTTCATAGTCATCATTATACCAAGTGTTGGGATTTATAGCCACATTCAGGTCCCAATAGTTGGCACCTATTAGCATAAATTGATAGTAAAATTTGGCTGTAAACCTTGAACCTACCAGTTGAACAAATGGAGAAAAACCAAGGTCCAAATCCCAGTTTATTAATTGATATTCGGGAATGGTAGCTCCTGTTTTATACACTCTTGTTGCGTTTTTAATTATTATCATACTAAAATCGGCTCCTAAATATTTACCCTTGATGCTTTCTTTGTTTGAGCCTAATTTATAACCATACCCAAAGTTTACAGAATTTACCCGGTATCGATAATCTCGTGTATACTCAGCTCCTGTGGAATTACCCTTGGCCCAAACATCGCTTTTTCGGTAAGTTAAATCCA
>JBJXDS010000222.1:0-5417 GCA_046154525.1 Bacteroidia bacterium | reverse complement strand
TATTCAACTCAAAATCCTTAAAAATAATATCCCCCAAACCTTTCAATCCGGTATAAAAAGCACGGCCATTATTGGTTTGGGTAAATTCATCTACAAAACTTTGCAAATAGGGGTCGCGGGCTATCATAAATGTGGTTATAGGTATTTTTAGTCTCCTACAAATGGCAGCTTCGTTCAGGCACTTATTTACAATCTTTCTGTCCAAACCAAAGCTATTCATATAATAACCTCCAGGTTCTTTCAGGCAGGAAGGTTTTCCATCCGTTATCATAAAAATTTGTTTGTTTTGATTTTTCCGCCGCCTTAATAAATCCTGGGCCAATTTTAATCCTGCTACCGTATTGGTATGAAAAGGGCCTACTTTTAAATAGGGCAAATCCTTTAATTCTATCTGCCAGGCATCGTTTCCAAAAACGATGATGTCGAGAGTGTCTTTAGGGTATTTGGTTTTTATAAGCTCCGCCAAAGCCATGGCCACTTTTTTAGCAGGAGTAATTCGGTCTTCACCATACAATATCATGGAATGTGAAATATCAATCATCAACACCGTGCTGGTTTGCGAGGTATGTTCCCGTTCTACCACCATAAAATCGTCTTCGGTAATATGGTCATTACCACCCATAATTTGTGCATAAGCATTTTTCATAGTTTCGGTAACGGCAATCTGGCTAATACTATCCCCAAACTGAAACGGCCTTATTTCGCCGGTGCTTTCATCCCCTTTTCCAGTATAAACCGTTCTATGGTTTCCATTTTGTCCCTTTTTCAGTTTACCAAAAATTTCTTCCAGGGCTTTTTGGCGGATAGATTGTTCCGTTTTACTGGTAATTATAATTTCACCGTTTTCAGGATTTTCTTTAATAAAACCCTTTTCTTTCAAGTCTTTTATAAAATCGCCCATGCCATAATTGCTATCCGTAATTTTATGTTCCCGGTCCAATTGGTTCATCCAGTCCATGGCTTCGGCCAAATCACCAGCCGTATAATTCAGCAATTCCCGTAATAGGTCAAACAACCTGTCAAACGGTTGTTGACTGTTGCTTTTTATAAATTTTGAAAATCGAAAGCCAGACATGTTATGCAAAGTAAACATAGACCTTGGCAGTTTGTTTAGAAAAAACATCATTTTTCCAACTTTTTTATTGCATTTTCGCAGTAATCTTGAATATTTGTGGTTAGTATTGCACATAAACTGGCTTAATGCGAATAATTCGAATCATATTTATCTTCATCTTCGTAATTGTTGGCCTTTATTTACTGGCATCTTTATTTATCCCGTCCAGGTACACTATAGAACGCAGCAAGACATTTAACGCCCCTAAAGATATAGTTTTTGAACAAATTGCCTCTTTTAAAGATTGGGAAAAGTGGAGCCCCCGCAAGGAAAGAGATCCCAAAATGAAATCATTATTTGGTCCTGGTGACTTAAAGGTTGGCTCCTATTGGTTATGGAAGGGTAAAAAAGCGGGAGAAGGCCGTATAACAGCCACTGAGGTTAAAGACCAGCATCAAATTTTGTATCATCTTAGCCTCAATAGCCCATTTAAATCTGAACTGGATGGGAATATAAAATTGGAATCCAATGGCAATCAAACCAAAGTTATTTGGGTAGAAGAAGGAACCAATCCTTTTTATCTAAGGGTATTAAACTTGTTTATGAATAAAAAAATAGGCCCAGACCTTGAAAGGGGATTAGAATTATTAAAAACAATGGCCGAAAGTGAGTCTGAAATTTTGAAAAAAGAATATTTTGGGTATAGAATAAAAGAGACCCGCTTTGCAGGAGCTAAAGTAGGCTACGTAAAAAAAGCAATTATTATGGATGAGTTGGACGAGTTTTTCGTAAAAAATTATACCAAAATTAAATCCGAAGCTAAAAATTGTAATTTTAAAATTGATGGACAGCCCATGGCTTTATTTTATCGCTGGGATTATGCCAATGGCGTGGCCACTGTGGCCGCCGCTATACCTATGCAAGGCGATTCTACCCTTGGTGAAGATATTGGCCTGATGCAACTTCAGCCTCAAAAGGCCTTACTTTTAAATTATTATGGTGGTTATAAAAGCAGTATCAATGCCTACAGGGCCCTTGATAATTTTGCACGAAACAATAACCTGCGATTATCAAAACCTGTAATTGAAGAATATATAATAGGCCCTAAAACCCAACCGGATTCTACCAGGTGGCATACTAAGATTTGGTATTTGTTGCAGCCGTAATCCTTATTTTTTCTAATTGCTATTGAACTTTTGGCAAGCAGCATTGAATGAACAGTCTAAGAGGGTTTGATACAAAATTTATATACCTTAAATTTGCATCCGTTAATTGGCTTCGTAGTTTAATGGATAGAACTTAAGTTTCCGGTACTTACGGTGGGGGTTCGATTCCCTCCGAAGCCGCCCAACCCAGCCGTGTAGAAAATAGAATTCTGACACGGCTTTTTAATTTTTATGTTTTCACAAACCTTATTGAACACTCTACCATCTCTTAAAAAAATATCAAATTTGGTGTTGTCCATTAAAGGAAACACCTGTTTATTAACCGTTTTAAGAAACCGCTTTAAATCATCAATCTTTGCCTGTAAGTAATTGAACAAGAAATGGAGGATGTAACACTAGTAAAAAAATTGATGTATTCAAAACCAAAAACAACATGTCAGTGTTGCGGTATTGAATTTATTGCAAACAGAAATGATGCTAAATTTTGTAGCAGTTCATGCCGTTCAAGGTTTTGGCTAGGCAAAAATAATCAGCGGATTATTACCCTCACCGTTCCGGCAGATGCCGACGACCGCTTTATTGAATTGCTGAAAGCAAGAGTTACTGAACTAAAAAACACATATCATACCACTGCTCCGGTAATTGCAAGCCAACCCGATATTGCAGTGAGGATGGAACGTAGATTTTTTGAAAGTCAAAAAGAAACCTATCAATATCTGGAAGGTTTGGGATATAATAATTCAAGATTACCTCTGGTGGTTAACGGCATATTTTGCGATGTGGGATTAACCATTAAAAAAACCGAAGAGGGCTGGGAAACCGAAGTTAAACTATAATTTACTGAATACTACTTACGATGGTAAAAGCATAATCCTTAATTGGTTTATGCTTTTCTTTTTATTTCTTCCGTTCCACCACATAATTCACCAGGTTTTGCAAATACATACTGTCCTTAGGCTTGCCGAATGAGGCCAGTATTACAGATGATTCTTTTTGATATTCGAGCATTTTTTGGGTGGCATATTCTATACCGCCACTATTTTTTACAAAATCAAGAACATAAGCTACCTTTTTCTTATCATTATTATTGTGCTTTATTATACCCATTACCTTTCGTTTTTCCCAATACCCCTCCTGGCTAAGGGCATAAATAAGTGGCAAAGTAAGTTTTCGCTCCTTAATATCAATAGCTAATGGCTTTCCAATATCGTTGTTTCCATAATCAAATAAATCGTCTTTTATCTGAAAAGCTATGCCGGCTTTCATCCCAAATTCCCGCATCCTGTTTATCTCATCGGCAGTAGCTCCTGAGGCTGAAGCCCCTATGGCACAGCAACTGGCAATGAGTGACGCCGTTTTTTTACCAATAATATCAAAATATACATCTTCGGTAATATCTAACCGACGGGCTTTTTCCAATTGGAGCAGTTCCCCTTCACTCATAGCTTCCACAGCTTCCGACAGAATGGTAATTAAATCATAATCCTTGTTTTTTAAAGCCAACAAAAATCCTTTGGAAAGTAAATAATCGCCAACCAATACAGCAATTTTATTTTTCCATAAGGCATTGATGGAGAAAAAGCCACGACGGGTAAAGGATACATCTACCACATCATCGTGCACCAAAGTGGCTGTGTGCAACAACTCCACCAAGGCTGCCCCCCGATACGATTTATCATTAATGGGACCAAACAATCGGGCCGATAACAAAACAAATATGGGCCGCATTTGCTTGCCCTTGCGTTTTACAATGTAATTCATAATTACATCCAGCAAGGCCACGCGGCTTTTCATGCTCTCCCTGAATTTTTTTTCAAAAACTTCAAGTTCTAAATCTATCGGGGCTTTTATCTGATTAAGAGTGAGAGACATTTCGTGTGGCAAAATTAGAGAATAAACAGGTTGAATTAGAAATAACAAATGTTAAGAAACAAAACGATGACTAAAATTCATGATGCAAACGTTTCCACAGGGTTAAGGTTTGTTTTTTGCAATATAGTTTTTGAATTTTTTAAAGGATTTTGCCCTTTTATTGTAAGTTTGCTACCTATAAATGAAAGGAATAATACTTGCCGGAGGTTCCGGTACCCGGCTGCATCCACTTACCCTTGCCATGAGCAAACAAATGATGCCAGTGTATGATAAGCCTATGATATATTATCCTCTATCGGTTTTGATGTCGGCTGGTATTAAGGATATTTTAATAATTAGCACCCCCCACGATTTGCCGCATTTTGAAAAACTACTGGGTGATGGCAAACGATTGGGCTGCCATTTTCAATACAAAGTGCAGCACCAACCTAATGGCTTGGCCCAGGCCTTTGTAATTGGTGCCGATTTTATAGGCCAGGATAAAGTAGCCTTGATATTGGGTGATAATATTTTTTTTGGGAGCAATCTGCAGGAACTATTGCAGGAAAGCAATAATCCTGATGGCGGGGTGGTGTTTGCCTACCACGTTTCGGACCCCGAACGCTATGGAGTGGTGGAGTTTGACAAAAACATGAAAGCCGTAAGCATTGAAGAAAAACCTGAACTACCAAAATCTAATTATGCAGTACCAGGGTTATATTTTTATGATAATGAGGTAGTAAAAATTGCCCGTGAATTAAAACCTTCAGCCCGCGGCGAATATGAAATTACCGATGTAAATAAAATTTATCTTGAAGCAGGAAAACTTAAAGTAGGCGTATTGAGCCGTGGAACAGCGTGGCTGGATACCGGCACCTTTGCCTCGCTAATGCAGGCAGGCCAATTTGTGCAAGTGATAGAGGAACGCCAGGGATTAAAAATTGGATGTATTGAAGAAACAGCCTTTCAAATGGGTTTTATATCGCGTGAACAATTAACAGAACTGGCCAACCCTCTTACCAAAAGCGGCTATGGCACCTATTTACTACAACTTTTGAAATAATATGGAACTATGAGTTTCCTAAGCTCCCTTAAAAAAATTCTTACCATTTTTTATTCCAGGGGAAGCCGTCAGTTTTTATTTGTTTTTCTTATTTCACTGGTAGGTATTGTTATTGAAATGGCATGTTTGCTTCTGCTGTATTTAGTAGTTAGCAATCTCATTCAGCTCAATACCATTATTATTTTTCCTTTAATAAATCTTAACTTAGCTACGCATATAGGTGTAATTGTGCTGGTAGCTGCTTATTTCTTAAAATTTATTTTTTCAATTTTTCAAAATCGAT
>JBJXDS010000221.1:0-4485 GCA_046154525.1 Bacteroidia bacterium | reverse complement strand
GAGTTTTAGTTTCGTCAATGGTAAATGCAGCTTTTACATCCATCACAGTAACAATTCTTGATTGGGTATCTAAACATTTATGAAACTCAGGGGTGTCATAATCAGGAATCATAATCACTTTATAAATTCCCGGCTTTGTATACGTATATCTCGTTAATTCACCTTTTTTCCTTTCTAAGGTATCACCGGTACCTAATCTCCAACTAAATCGGGTATAAATAGGATCCGAATTCTCTCTAAATGTAATAGTGGTATTAGGACAAATGCTTGTATCCTTAGGGTCAAAGTCGGCAGGAGCTACCGGTTTCACTTTTACAATACGTAATACCTTTTGAACTACTTCTGAACTTGTGTCAGGATATATTGCTGAACAACGAATCTTTGTTCCGTTCACATCATCAAACTGGGTTAAATACACCTGAAAAGTTCCTGGTTTAGTATAGCGATGTCCCACTGAAGCTTTGGTTTTGCTTGATAATTGTTGACCATCTCCAAAATCCCATATCCAATCAGGTTGATAAACAGGATCATGACTTAAGTTATTAAAAATTACAGAATCTCCTACACAAATAATGGTATCGTTCTCAGGGTTAAAATATGGTCTAGGGCCTGCAATAAACACTACCATACTAGCACTATCTTCACATCCCAATTTTGTTCTAACCTTTAAGCGCACCGTGAAATAGCCGTTTTGAGTAAAATCGTGTGATGGATGCTGCAATTTACTTTTTTGCTTACCATCTCCGAAATCCCAGGTGTATTCTATAATATTATCACAAGGTTTTCCTTTAGCGGCTACGCAAGGGTCAATTAAACGCGAGGTATCAAAAAAGGAAACTATGTTTTTACATTTTAGTGTATCGCTCAAGTTTCTGAAACCAGCTTTTACACCTGTAACATAAACCTTTTGACGTGCTGTATCCACACAACCCAAACTATCTTTCATAGCTATTCTAATTGTGTAAATACCCGGGTCATCGTAGGTCCATTTAAATGGAGGAACACCTAAACCAGTAACAGCAAACTTATTAGCTTTAATGGAATCATCATGCTCATTGAAATCAAGTTTTTTAAATTCACGCTGAGCCAGGAATCTTGCTGATTCTCTCCAGTAGGCCCTTCCGTTCAACCAGTTAAACGGATCTTCATATGCAAAGTAACGTATACTATCTCTAGCAACCACTTGTGTATTTCCGTGACAGATTATTGAATCAGAGAAGGTCCACTGCCAGAAGAATCCAACATCTACTTCTTTATTACGTGGCTGGAAACATCCTTCGGTATTTCTTAACTGGAAGGTTGGGAAATATCTGCTCGCTTTTTTGTAAACGTGACGATAAACCCCTGGAGTAACTTTTAAATTACTGTATTTATTTGGATTTACTTGTTTCAAAGTATCCCATCCTGCCTGACTGCTATCGCGCCAATGCAATTTTTGAGATATTATAACTGAGTCCTTCTTTGTAAAGTCAGTATAACGATACCATGTATCTCCAATCTTAAATCCTACAGTGGCTATACTATCCTTATAGGGTGCTACTTTGCTTTTAACAGCAATACTATCCTTGTAAGGTGCAACTTTACTCTTTATCATCACCTTTACCGTATGGTTTGTTAATGCATCTCGGTAAGGAGTAACCCCGTATTGAATAAGACTGCCTAAACCTGTAGTATCAATACATCCTGTGCCTGTACCATTTCCAAAATATAAAGGAATTTCAGCCGATGGAATTTCACTCATAGTAAGCCCCAATGCTGTAAATGCATTTTTGAGTGCATCCCCTGCCCGCTCAAAATTAACACCAATCGACCACCTGCGTATTATGCCAGTTACGATTGTGTCTAGTGTTTTATAACTAAATCCATCATACTCCAATCTTACAACATAGCTATAAAGCCATTTATCTCCTTTTTTCCAATCCTTAATAATTTTATCATTTCGGGTTGAGCTTGGTCCGGGATATGGTTTATAATAAGAGGTCCGTTCTTCGTAATATGAACCTTCATCATCGTTCCAGTTCCATACCAATTGAGTAACACTGTCCATTATTGGATCAATAAGTTTAAAAGTAATTGTATCGCCAACACATACGCGCTTTTGGTCACGTTCAGGGGCAATTACATCAAACCTTGAATCCAAATATAAATAACGGAACGCATTATGATACCAAACGGTATCTATACATTCAATGGTATCCAATGGTGCAGTTTTATCCAACCATCTTCCATTACCAATAATTACACCTACAGTAACCCAACCAGGATTTTTATTCTGAATTTGTCCTGCTGTATAAGGCTGCACAAATGCTGTAGGGTAAGCACCTGATAATTGGTATCCTAAATGCCAAGGTGTACTTCCAGGAAGTGGTGGCGATAAAAATCCGCCGTGTGTGGTCCAATTATTTTTTCCTCCTGCTGAATCAAAGTTAAACTTAAGTAATCGTTGAGTACAACCTGGTTTTGTTTTACTAACCGTAAACTCCATACCGTAAGGTGGACTTGGTGGGGCATAACATTTTATACCTTTAAATTCAAGACCCTTGGCATTAGGAGGAAGTAAAGCTAAAGAAATTTGGCTGGTGCTTTTGCAACGCAATGCATGTACCGTATCTTCATGATAAAGCTGCACTGTATTGCACTGGGCAGTTTTAGTATAAAAATTTTGACGGTGGAAATTAGAATCAATAAATATTTTTGAACGTTGAATAAAAGTATCTCTACCTCCAATCATGGTATCTACACATATGGTGGTGGGTTGGGCATTAATAGTTCTTCCGGCAGTAATTACAACCTGAAATTGGGAGAAGGCTGTATCAGCTACAACTCTAAACTTAGTAATGGTTAGCACATCACTTCCCGAATTAATTGGGTTAGTAAGTGGTTTTTTAACCTTTACTCCATTTACAAAAAATATAATACTATCTGCATCATCATATTTTTGGTAAAATGTTTCAATTGTATCTTTAGCCAAAAAGAAACGGGTGGTTTGGTTCATATCTAATTGATAAGTTCCTTTGGAAGGAATAGAGCCATAATTTTTATGAATTAGAATCTCCTTATGCAGTGGTTCGGTGTGATTTAATACTAATTCATCATAGCCCACCGGTCTTGTGCTGCTAAGTGTATAGGTTTTCCAGGCATGTTCGGCCTTTAGTTCAAACTGATCCCTCATGTTTACCATGGTATATGTTCCCGATGTTCTGGTGGCATAGGTGCCTGCTATAATGTTTTTAATACTTATGGAGTTTGGGGTTTTAAAAGTCCATTTTTCATCACTAAGTGTAGGTATATAAGTACCTAATCCTACAATCTTTGTTGGTACTTTTTTAATTCTGAACGATCCGGTCATTTTTTCAGGAGTTGCAGGAGTAATGGTTTGACCTCCATAAGAAACGGTGGCATCTTTGGGCACAATAACAAGAGTGTCGGAAGGGATTACAAACGACATGGCCGGATAGTATTTAATCTTGTAGCAGAACCTTCCACCTTTGCACAATACTGTTTTTTCAGCAGCAGCGCCATAAAATTGACCATTATTATAGTATTTGTAAATTTGGTCCCATGGCGTATACCAATGGATAGGCAGTGAATCCATGCTAAAATTACAATTTAATTTAACGTTTTTGTTTTTTCTGGTATCGGTAGTACACTTTGGAGCATAGTTATCGCCAAATGTCCATAACCGCAAAGCGTGATCTTTATGTTTCTGTGGTCCGGGTGGAATTTTGGTAGAGTTAATTTTGGTTTGATTACCAGGCCAGGTAAATGCGTACTGTTTAATTTTTTGTATGTTAAGTGTATCAACACCTGAAATAATTGGATTAGATACCGGTTTCTTAACTTTTTTGCCATTTACATAATAAATTATACTATCCGCATCATTAGCTGCCTGGGTAAATGATTCAAGGGTATCTTTATCCAGATAAAATATGGTGATTAAAGAAGCCCTGCCCTGATATTTTCCGTAGGCTGGTATGGAAGCAGTTTTTAATGGTTTTTCCCAATAAGGAACTTTTCTTCCACTTGATAAGGTATAATATCTGTAAACCGCCGAACTATCTTCGTATACCGGAACATCATCTACGTGATAAAACGACGAATTATTTGGGAATCGAACGGTATCACGTATTACACATTGATATTTTTGATCTTCGGGTACCCGGTTAAAGGGTACCTCAATGGTAGACGTGGGACCCACTTTGGTTATTGTATCCAGCACCGTAACATTACAAGGTCCTGACCTGATATTTACAGAAGTCATCCATGGGCCTAAGCCATAATTATGAGGGGCTTTTATCAAAGTATTTTTATCAAAGTTGGCTGGCCCGCTTGGGGGGTCTCCAAAGTTCCATAAAAATGTGGTAGCACTAATGGGTTGAAGGGTTTCAACATCCACCGCTGTAAATTCAGTTAATGGCTGGCTTGAACACGATGAATCGGGGTCGGCAATAATTTTTACATGCAGAACCGAAACCGTAGCCGAAC
>JBJXDS010000220.1:0-7544 GCA_046154525.1 Bacteroidia bacterium | reverse complement strand
TAATCGCGGAACCAACCATTCCACTATGTCCAGCTATGTATATTTTGTTGTTTCTGTTCATTGATTATTTATACGGTTTTTATCATGCTGAGGCACGAAGCATCTCTTAGCTTACAAACAGATTCCTAGTTCCTCGGAATGACAAATCAGCGATACCATCACTCAAAATAATTAAACACCCTAAATCCACCATCCTGCAAATACTTTTCCTTCTTCATCAATTTTAAATCCCCCTTCATCATATCATTCACCAATGAATTTAAATCGTATTTTGGTTCCCAGCCCAATTGGGTTTTGGCTTTTGTTGGGTCGCCTATTAATAAATCAACTTCGGTAGGACGGAAATATAATGGGTCAACAAAAACGACCTTTTGGCCAGTTTTCAAATTTTCATTTTTTAATTCTAAAAACTCCATTCGATTCTTATCAATGGATGAAATAAATCCAATTTCATTTACTCCAACTCCTTTAAATTCAATACCAATTCCAAGGTCGGCAAAACTCATTCTTACAAATTCCCTTACCTCGGTAGTAATACCGGTGGCTATTACATAATCTTCGGCTATCGGCTGCTGAAGCATTAAATACATCGCTTCAATATAATCTTTGGCATGGCCCCAATCCCGCTTAGCGTCCAGGTTTCCCAAAAACAATTTATCCTGTAAACCAATGGCTATGCGGCTGGCAGCTCTGGTTATTTTTCGGGTCACAAAGGTTTCACCCCGAATAGGAGATTCATGATTAAATAAAATCCCATTACAGGCATACATATTATAGGCTTCCCTGTAGTTTACCGTAATCCAGTAGCCGTACATTTTGGCAACTGCATAGGGCGAACGTGGATAAAACGGGGTGGTTTCACTCTGCGGAACTTGTTGTACCAAACCGTAAAGTTCGGAAGTGGAAGCCTGGTAGAACCTGCACTTTTCAGTTAGGTTGCAAATGCGCATGGCTTCTAATATCCGTAAAGTTCCTATTCCATCCGCATTGGCAGTGTATTCAGGCGTTTCAAAACTAACTTTTACATGGCTCATAGCAGCCAGGTTATAAATTTCATCAGGCTGCACTTCCTGAATAATCCTGATAAGATTGGTACTATCGGTTAAATCGCCGTAATGAAGTTTAAGTTTAAGATTTCGTTCATGAGGATCCTGATACAAATGATCTATCCTATCGGTATTAAATAAGGAACTCCGGCGCTTTATACCGTGAACTTCGTAACCCTTATTTAATAAAAATTCGGCCAAATAGGCTCCGTCCTGTCCTGTAATTCCTGTGATGAGTGCTCGCTTTTGCAACGCTTTACTATTAATTATTAAGGTACAAATTTAAAATTTGTTATCCAATGTAAAAGGTTTTATTTAGCATGATGATAAAAATGAAATTTATTAAAAGCCTTAGCGCAATTGCAATCATTCATTTTAGTATTAATTCAATTGCACAATTTGGTGTAAATGGGGTAAAAGGATATACAGTAACCAGTTCAGCAGATGTATGTTTTGATAATCTTTTAAAAGCAAATGATATAGCAAAACTTAAAAAAATGACCACCTATTTTGTTTGCCCAAAAAACCTTTTGGATGACATAGATGAATTGCAAATTATTTTAGATGATGCATGGAATTTGAATGATATTGTTGTTATAAAACAGAAGGATATGTATGATCATTTGAAGGAAAAAAATGCTGCTTTTTTTTCGATGAGTATGGCCACCTATGGCGCCAGTTTAAAGGAAATTTATTACCAATTGTGGTCTATAAAAGATTTTTCTAAACCCATTACTAGTTTTAATATGATAGAATATTGCAGGTTTTCGTTAAATTACACTTGCGAATTAACCAAAGAATATAAGAGTTTAAAGGATGACGAAGCCATGTTTGAATATTTATACGAAGAAGCTAATTTTAATAATTTCAAACCTGGTATTATTGCCAATTACCTCAAACTTTTTGATGATTACTTATCAGAAGAAAAATACCTTTATTGTACCAATAAAATCACAAACAATGACGCCCTTCAGGCCTTAAAAAATGATACCTTATACATTACTAGCAATTTTAAAAAGAAAATTAAGGCATCTATTTCTATGGCTTGTGAATTGGACGAAGAACAAGATATCACTGAATTAATGGAAGAATATCCCTATACATATGCATTTATTTCCTTTGAAGAGTTAAATGATAAGATTGAGAATGGCGATGATTTTTATTATGCCATATGTGTAAAATCTCAAGGATACAATAAACATATTAGTGTTTTTAATAATAAGAAAAGTGAATGTATTTATAATAGATCATCTCCTAATGCTTCATTTACCAAAGCCGATTTAAAGCATTTGGCAAAAGAAATTGAAAAATAGAAATAAATTTTTAGATTTAAAAATTACAAGATATTGAACTATTAACCTAAGTTTACATCCAATGTTTTAATTAATTGATTCAGACCTTAAAAATATCTGCCCTTATAAATTCAAAAAGGTCAACCTTTGTTTTCGATTTAGTATTTAAACAGATTTTAGGAATTGAATATGAATTGATATCCAATTCCGAAACGGCAAATATTGTTTACTCAAAAACAGACAAAAACCAATTTTCCATTAATATTCCCGTTTGCTCTGAATTGTTAAGCTCCGAAGGTTTTGAACCTATAAACGTTCCTTTTAAAAACTCCGGAGCCGAAACTATTTTATTTCCAAATGAAAACCCAGAACCCGGAGTATGGGATTTTGATTTATTCGCAGCCATTTTTTATTTGGTGAGCCGTTACGAAGAATACACCGGCTTTGAGCCCGATGCCCATAAGCGCTTTCCACCCGAAGCCAGCATCTTGCACCAAACCCAAAGTTTTGAATTTCCACTTGTCAATATTTGGGTTCAAAAATTAAAAATACAATTATTGGCCAAATGGCCTGACCTAAAGTTTAATGAACCTGCATTCCGGTTTATCTCCACTATTGATATTGACAGTACATTTCAATACAGGGAAAAAGGATTTTGGTGGAGTTTGTCAGGGTTTTTAAAGGATATTTTTAAAATCAATTTTGAGGAAGTAAAAGACAGGTATAAAACTTTAACCGGCATTAAAAAAGATGCCTTTGATGTGTATGATTACCTTGAAATTTTACATAATGAGTTTAAAACCGAGGTTATTTATTTCTGGCTTTTGGGTAATTATTCCCCTTTTGATAAAAATATAAACTGGAAAAATGCGCAGCAGGCTAAAATTATTCAAAATTTAATAAAATCTAATTTTATTGGGATACATCCATCCTATCAATCCAACAGTAACCCCGAACTTTTAGCCACAGAAATCATACGTCTTAAAACAATAACTAATGATTATCAAAAAGGCCTTTTAAGCCGCCAGCATTTTTTAATACACCAATTTCCTAAAACCTACCAAAACCTGATTGAGCAAGAAGTGAATGAAGATTACACATTAGGTTATACCAGCCAATACGGGTTTAGAGCCGGCATTGCTTCGCCATTTTATTTTTATGATTTAGAAAAAGAAGAAACCACCAATTTATTGCTTTATCCTTTTTACAGTATGGATATTACCCCTTTGCATTATTATAAATTAACCCCCGAACAAGCCATTGAAAAAAATCTGGAATTATTAAAAAGAGTTAAAGAAGTGAACGGAACATTTATAAGCCTTTGGCACAACGAATCCTTATCAGGCCAGCTAAGGTGGAAAGGCGGATGGGAAAAAGTGTATTGGCGGTTGGTGAAAGATAGTGCCGAGCTTATGAAGCCTTAATTTTTTATTTTTATTATATGTCATCCGAACTTAAGTACTGGTATATACGAAATCATAAATTGTTTAGAAACCTCAGTATTTCGGAGGTTAACCAATTGTGCATTGTTACCCGGTTTAAGCATGGAAAAAAATCAGAAACCATTGAATTTGAGCTAACGGAAAAACCAAGAATTTATTTTTTAAAAAAGGGAACTTTAAAATTAGTGCATATAGATGACAATGGTGATGAGATAGTTAAAGACCTGCTGCACAAAGGTGATTTATTTGGCGAACTTGATTTTGCAGATACCGAAACATTGGATTACGAATATGTGAAAGTACTTTCCTATGATGCCATCATTTGCACATTTTATAGGGAAGATTTGGAGCTATTGATGCTTCAAAAACCTGAATTTGCATTAAGCTACATTAAGTTTATAGGCTTTAATTTTAAAAAAGTAAAAAACAGCTACACTAATATTTTTTTTAAAGATGCCCGAAGCAGGCTTCTTCTTTTTTTGCAACTATTAATCGACCGCGAAGAAATTAAAACTACGAACAATAAGCTCCCAAATTATTTAACCCAAAAAGATATTGCCCAACTTATTTGCACTACCCGGCAAACGGTTATCAACCTTTTTAATGACATGGAAAAAGAAGGTTTGTTGCGGTATTCGCATAAAGAAATGGTGATTTTAGATTTTGAAAAAATTAAAAATCTTGCCGAAAATGTAAAGTAGTTTACATTTTGCCAAGTCGGCTCATTTTATCTTTGCCCTATTAATTTTTTAAAAAAATATATGAAACATATGATATTTTTTGGATTAACTTTTTTGTTAAGCATAGTTTCCTTTTCTCAAAATGCCGCTAGCAGGGTTAAGCATTTCAATTTGGAAAATTCGCCGGCCATTAATGGATTCGATCCTGTGGCTTACTTTAAGCAGAACAAAGCTGTGAAAGGAAACAAAAGTTTTGCAGTGAGCCATTCGGGAGTTACCTATTATTTTTCATCTAAAACCAATAAAGATTTATTTTTAAAAAATCCAGCCACTTACGAACCGCAATACGGTGGCTGGTGTGCCTACGCTATGGGCAATACCGGCGAAAAAGTAGAAATAGACCCGGAGACGTTTAAAATTGTGAATGGAAAACTTTACCTCTTTTACAATGCCTATTTAACCAATACCCTGAAAAGCTGGAATAAAGACGAAAGCAATTTGAAAATAAAAGCTGATAAAAACTGGCAAAACTTTTTAAACACTAAATAATGAAAAAAACAGACTATTTATGGTGGATACTTAGACTAATAATAGCCCTTATTTACCTGCAAACCTTGTATTTTAAATTTTCGGGCCATCCTGAATCGGTTTACATTTTTTCCAAAATGGGGCTTGAACCTTATGGTCGAATTGGCCTTGGCATGGCCGAACTTATTACAGCCTGTTTATTACTAATTCCCCAAACTAAACTTTATGGATTGCTGTTTAGTTTAGGTATTATTTCGGGAGCTGTATTTTCGCACCTTGCAATACTTGGCATTGAAGTAAGGGGTGATGGCGGAACTTTATTTTATCTTTCACTAACAGTATGGATTATTAGTGCATTTTTATTATTTGTTTATCGGGTTGAATTAAGGCAATTATGGAAATACATTACCCTCAGATTTTTCAATAGAAGTATCAAAACTGAATCAACCATTTAAAAATAAAACTATGAAACAATTAAAAACATTTATTCTCATTGCCTTTTTAACCACAAGTATCGGAAGCATTAAGGCTCAAATAAAACGTACCAGTGTAGTTGAGCATTTTACAAATACGAGTTGTAGTGTTTGCGCTGCCAATAACAATTCTATTTACTCGTCCATCAATTCACAAGCGGGAACTTTACATATCAGTTTTCACCCAAGTTCGCCCTATACTTCCGATTTTTTCAATCAGCAAAATAAAACTGAAAATGATAATCGTACCCATTTTTATTCGTTGTATGGAAGCACACCAAAAGTAGCCGTAAATGGTGTAGCCATTTCTTATTCCAATTTAAAATCAACATTGACTGAACAAGCATCCGCTACAACTAACTTTTCGTTTGTTATTGTTCAGAAAAAAATAAAGGCCGATAGTTTTGCAGCAAGGGTGGTAATACGCAAATTAGCCGCTGATACGTTGAGTAAAGCGTTACTTTTTTTGGGGGTGGCCGAAGATACGATTGTAAAAACAACTAATAATGGTGAAACCAATCATTTTAATGTTTTCCGAAAAGCATTGACTCAAATTGGAGGAAATTCAATGTCTTTGCCACCAGGAGTTGGTGATAGTATTGTTTTTACCTTTGGTTACAAAGCCGTAAATGGTTGGAATACCGACCGATTGCAGGTAATTGGTATTTTACAAAAAACTAATAAAGCCGTAATTAATAGTGTAAAATCAGTGAACCAAAACAGCAAACCTGCTGGCATTTTTAGCGGTGGTACTAAAACTTTTTCACAATTTATATATCCAAATCCTTTTAACAAAACAATTGAAACCACCGTTGACTTAAATGAATTTTCGATTTACAATCAATTGGGAAAATTAGTTTATACCCAATCAGCTATATTAACAAGTCATACTGTAGTTGACCTATCGCATCTTCCCTCGGGAATATACTATTTAAAGGCTAAAAGGAATAATGTGCAGATGGTGCAAAAACTCGTAAAGTTATGATAACCTAAGCATTAAAACTGAAAGTGCTTTAATTACTTATCGGATTTTATAAATCGGGTATAGTACACCTGACCTTTGTCCTGAATTTTAAGCACATAATTTCCTGTTTTTAGCATTTCTACATTTATTCTGTTAGTTTCTACTTTTCCTTTAACAATAGCCCGGCCATCCATAGAAATAATTTGAAACATGCCACCAGAAAAATCTTTGGTACCTCCTATTGTTAAAACATTAGCCACAGGATTAGGTGAAACTGAAATATTGATTTTTGAAAGGCGTTTTACAAAATTTGTCTTTTTAAAATCGAGAGTGATTTTTTGACCAAGAGCCGGAAGACTAGCAAATGCAGTATCGGATAGGGTATCTATAGAGGGAGATAAAGGGTTGCCATAAATAAACCAGGTATTATATCCAGTAGCTGTATCATAATAGGTTACAGAAGGTCTCAAACTACCAAAACCTTCGAAACATAAATCGGGGCGAACAATTGAAAAATCACCATAAGTGATGTCAACCGTATTCATAGCATTTATTTTTATTTGCACACTGCCCGAGCTAGGTAATTGAAGCGTAGAATCATACTCATTGTAAAAACCAAAATTTCGCCACTCTACCCTATCCATTGAATCTGATATTTTTATAGGGGAAACATTATTTAATCCCATCGAATCATTTACGTAGCCTTTATCCATTAAATCCCAACCACAACCATCCAAAATAAGTAATTTTAAAGGATCGGAAGATGTAACCAATAACAAGGCTCCATCGGCCACCATAGCTGAATCCCAAAGTGTCTCAAAGGCTTTTAGGGGTTTTGATAGTTTAAAAATTACGGCATAATCCTCATCCAATGGTTCATCCCACGCATATTGATAATAAATCGAGGTGCCTCCAAAAATTGTATCGTAATTAGAAGCTACAGATGAAACCGAAATTTGTGCATTACTACTCAGTAGAAATACAAAAAGCAGGCAAAGAGTTGTAATTATTTTATTCATTATATTTTAATTTTATGTTTGATAGACGGCAAACTTACTAAAATCATAACGGCTTTAACAAAATTTTAATGTCAAAATCTTAAACAGGGAAATAGATTAT
>JBJXDS010000219.1:0-2638 GCA_046154525.1 Bacteroidia bacterium | reverse complement strand
ATCTCTGTACTTTTATCTCTGTACTTTTATCTCTGTACTTTTATCTCTGTACTTTTATCTCTGTACTTTTATCTCTGTACTTTTATCTCTGTACTTTTATCTCTGTACTTTTATCTCTATACTTTTATCTCTGTACTCATATCTCTGTACTTAATCTTCTAAAACAATCCCAAAATCTTTCCGTCATCATCCACATCAATGGCCTCGGCAGAAGGTATTTGAGGTAAGCCCGGCATACGCATCATTTCACCACATACGGGGATAATGAAACCTGCACCCGTGGCAAATTCAAACTCACGAACGGTAAGGTGGAAATTGGTAGGTCGTCCTATTTTTTTAGGATCATCGGTCAGGGAGTATTGGGTTTTGGCCATACAAATAGGCAATTTATCAAAACCCATTTTATATATTTTTTTAAGATCGGCAATAGCTTTGGGGGTATATTCCACATCATTGGCCCCATAAATTTTTTGAGCAATGGCCCGTAGTTTATTTTCTACGGTATCGTTCCAGTCATAGGTTCCGGTAAATGTGCCTGAATGGTTGGCAATAGAATCCACTACTTTTTGGGCTATTTCTTTCATGCCTTCGCCGCCTAGTTCAAAACCCGCACCAATAGCAATAGCAACACCTTTGCCTTCCACTAAATTTATTAAGGTATCTACTTCGGCTTTTGAATCTGCATAAAATCTATTGATAACCACCACCGGAGGAATTCCAAAAGACTTTATGTTTTCAATATGCTTTTCAAGATTGCAAAATCCATTTTTCAAAGCCTCCACATTTTCATTTTTCAATTCTTTTACATCTACACCCCCATGATATTTTAAAGCGCGGATGGTAGCTACTATCATCACACATTTTGGATATACACCGGCATAGCCACATTTTATATTTAAAAATTTCTCAGCTCCAAGGTCTGCACCAAATCCGGCTTCGGTTACTACATAATCAGCCAGGCTCAATCCCATTTTGGTAGCCAAAATAGTATTGGTTCCCTGAGCTATATTGGCAAACGGGCCCCCATGCAATATGGCCGGGTTACCTTCCAAAGTTTGAACGAGGTTAGGTTTTATAGCATCTTTTAATAATGCCGCCATGGCCCCATGAGCTTTTAATTGACGTGCAAAAACTGGTTGACCGTCAAAAGTATTACCTATGTATATATTACCACATTTTTCTTTCAGGTCTTTCAGGTTTTTGCTCATACATAATATAGCCATTACCTCAGATGCGGCTGTAATATTAAAACCTGACTCGCGTGGCATTCCTCCATTTTTGCCACCCAAAGCAATTACCATTTGGCGCAATGAACGGTCGTTCATATCCATCACCCGTTTCCACATTACAGTTCGGGGGTCAATGTTTAAATTATTTTCTTTTTTGTTTTGAATATTATTGTCAATCAAAGCGGCCAACAAATTATTAGCTTTTTCTACTGCTGAAAAATCTCCTGTAAAATGAAGATTGATGTCTTCCATAGGAATAACCTGGCTATAACCGCCACCGGCTGCACCACCTTTTACCCCAAATACAGGGCCTAAGGATGGCTCACGCAAAACAGCTACTGCCTTTTTACCAATTTTATTTAATCCTTCGGTTAGGCCAATGCTCATGGTTGTTTTTCCTTCACCTGCCGGAGTTGGGTTAATAGCTGTAACTAAAATCAAATTGCTTTGGGCTAATTTGTCTTCGTTTATTAATTCCAATGGAAGTTTGGCTTTGTATTTACCATAAAATTCTAATTCATCCGAGTGGATGTTTAATTTTTCAGCAATAAGTTTGATGTGCTGAGGAGTAGTGGCTTGGGCTATTTCAATATCTGATAACATAATATGTATTTGTTTGGTTTTATAAAGGGGGCAAACATAATGAAAAAAATAGTTTGCGACTTTAAAAAAAAGGAAGCCTTCGCTCCAAGCGACCGCTTCCTTTTGATCTTAATTTATATCATTTTTTTGTCATAGGAGGTTTAAAAAATTTTCTATTTTTTTAAACGTGTTTTACCCTTCTAAAAAAATTAAAAAAATAAAATTATGCAAAAACTAATCGCCGCCACGCTTGTATTTTTATCCTTGTATTTAGTAAACTGTAAAGACAATGGAACCGATGACCCCGAACCAGCCAAAACTTTGAATAAAAGTTTGATAGTAGATAAGGATTGGAAAAGTACAAATCCTCCATATGGTTTCTATTTGCGTTCAGATGGGAAATATTGTGGCTCAAAAAGAAAAAATGTATTTGGGACGTGGCAGTGGTTGAACAATTCCGATAGTTTGGAAATCGTAGATTTAACTGTTCCAAGACAGGTTTGGTAGGTAAATATTGTACTGAAACGGAAAAGAGTGCTAAGGCTGGCAAAAATGGGAACTATATAATTTTTACAAAACAATAATCCAAAAAATAAAAATTTTTAAAACCGAAGCCCGAACCTGCAAATTGGTTTGGGCTTTTTAATTTTTTTATAAAAAAGGAAGCCTTCGTTTGGAGTGAAGGCTTCATTAAACTTCCTTAAAAGGTGGTAATTTTTTAAAATCACTAAAAACATCCCAAAAGTTTTATTGAAAAATTAGAAATGCAATTAATTTTAATTTTTTAAAATGGTAAGTTACAATTGAAATTCAACCTATTAAAACCA
>JBJXDS010000218.1:0-8629 GCA_046154525.1 Bacteroidia bacterium | reverse complement strand
GCGTTTATGATCGAACTAAAAAAGGTGATGAAGCAATAATAAATTTAAAAGACGGGGTTTTTAAAATTAAATGGATTAATGTATTAAAATGAAAAAAATAGCACTGATTTTTATTTTAGCCGCATTAGTATTCTCCTGCACGAGGGTGAAACAAAAAACCAAAGAAACCATTAACGAAGGTGGTGAAATTGTTGGAAAAGCGGCTACCGAATTTGCCGAAGGAGTATCGGAAGGAGCCGAACGCACTTTGGATTGTGACATTTCTTTATCTGACAATCTTAAATCAAAAGGTTTAAAAACCGGGGATTACTTTGTAGGCCAGGATTCATCCGGCGGAGATAATAATGTTTTAAGGCTATATTTCATATTTGACAAAGATTATGAAGGAACAGTTACTGCTAAATTATTTGCTAAAAATGGTTTGGAAAGTGGCCGGACAAAAGTTAAAATAGACGGTGTATCAGGCGATGCAAAATACTTTGACTTTGCATTTGATAAAAGAACACATATTGAAGTAAAGAGCAAAATAACGATTGAATAGATGCCTCGTGCCTCAACATGACAAATCACCACAAACTGTCATGCTGAGGAACGAAGCATTTTAAACTGCCCTTGTAAAACCAAAAAATAATGCTCCCAACCCGCCCCCCTCAGCTACTCAAATGGATTTACCCATCATTAATTTGGGATAAACCAACTGCTGAAAATTCAATTTACCTAACGTTTGACGATGGCCCACACCCAGAAATTACTAATTGGGTACTGGATGAATTGGATAAATATGAGTTTAAAGCCACCTTTTTTTGTATTGGTGATAATGTGCGGAAATACCCAGAAACCTATAACGAAATATTAAACCGTGGCCATCAAACCGGTAACCATACCTTCAATCATTTACGGGGATTTGAAACAAACAATAAAACCTATTTTGAAAATACTGAACAATGCGCTGAATTGGTAAAAAGTAATTTGTTCAGACCACCCCACGGACATCTAAAACCATCGCAAGTCAACTATTTAAAAAAGCATTATAAAATAATAATGTGGAGTTTGTTGGCCGAAGACTGGAACCCAAAATTAAATGCAAATTGGAAATTAGAACGGTTAAAAAAACTAACTAAACCAGGCGATATTGTTGTTTTTCATGATAGCGAAAAAGCCAATAAAAATTTAAAATTCCTTTTACCACAGTACTTTAAATTTTTGAGTGATAATAATTTTAAAAGTAAATTATTTAATTAGATGACTTCAATCATTTTAATAATTTCTTGGACTATAGTTGGGATTTTCTTTAGCATTCAACTATTTAGTTTGATTGTTATTTTTCTCCCAAACAAAAAACCAATTCAAATATTTGAAGAATGGCCCAAAGTATCCATTTTGTTGGCTGCCCGAAATGAAGCCAAAACCATTGAACGATGTCTTCAAGCTATTTCGGAACTGGATTACCCAACTGATAAATTAGAAGTATTAATTGGGAATGATGATTCCAATGATTCTACAAAACCATTAGCTGAACTTTTTATAAAAAATAATTCCAATTTTAAAATTTTTGATATTGAAAATAACCTTGGGAAGGCTTTGGGCAAAGCCAATGTTTTGGCTCATTTAGCTCACAAGGCAAGCGGTGAATTTTATTTTATTACCGATTGCGATGTGGCTGTTCCTGAGGGTTGGATAAAATCACTTTTAAAAAATTTCACCCCCGAAGTTGGAATTGCATCGGGTACTACAACTTGCCAACCCGGAAACTTTGCAGCCGGCCTTCAAAGCATCGATTGGTTGCATTTTATGGGATATATAAAATCGTTTGCAAATGTGGGGGTGAGTTGTACTTCTGTGGGAAATAATATGGCGGTAAGGGCCGAGGCCTATTGGCAAACGGGCGGTTATGAAAATATAGATTTTTCGATAACCGAAGATTACAAATTATTTAAAGAAGTAACCAACCGCGGCTGGCAATGGCGAAATAGTTTAAACCCTGAAACACTTGGATTGGCCACTTATGTTTCTTCATTTAAGGAAATAATGCATCAGCGAAAACGGTGGCTCATGGGGGCAAGGGAATTACCCTGGAACTGGAAAATTTTAATTTTTATTTACGGATTGTTTGTTCCGGCATTATTCGTTTTAGGATATTTCAATTTTTCATTAGCCCTAAAACTCCTTGCTTTAAAGTTTGTGATTCAATATTTGTTTATAATAGTTTTATTAAATAAAATAAAAATTCATGCAACAGAATTAAGAATCTTTATACCCATTTACGAGGTTTACCTTATTGCGATGACTTTACTAACTACTATTTTTTACTTTCTACCCATTAAATCGGTTTGGAAAGGGAGGAAATATGGTGAAAAGGGACTGGAATAAACTATTGCCATTAGTTTAAACTGACGGCATTGGAAATAGCAAACTACTGTCACCATAACTCAAAAACCTGTAATCATTATCCAAAGCGGCCCTGTAAACCTTTTGCCAATCATCTCCAATAAAGGCTGCAACCAGCATTATAAGGGTTGTATTGGGGTAATGAAAATTGGTAATTAAACCCTTTACCGAGGTAAATTTATATCCAGGCATAATCATAATGGCTGTTTTAGCTGTTAAAATTTCCAGGTTCATTTCAGTCATATAATTTTTTAATTTCTGCAAAGATTCATTCCAGGTTAAAGGCAATTTTAAAAATGTGTAAGGAAACAATTTTTCAATTTCAAAAGGTTCGATTTCGTTTAAATCTAGTTTCACCCCAATCCAGTAAAGGCTTTCCAATGTTCGCAACGAAGTGGTTCCTACTGCAATTCTGGTTTTTTCTTCTAAAAGTTGATCAATAGTTTCCTGAGTTACCGAAATCAATTCGGCGTGCATGTTATGCTCCACCATAGTTTCAACATTCACCGGTGCAAACGTTCCGGCACCGACATACAGGGTTACTTCGGAAGTATTTATACCTTTCTTTTCTAAATTTTTTAAAACCTGATTAGAAAAATGCAGCCCTGCTGTTGGTGCAGCAACAGCTCCCTCCTGTTTGGCAAAAATGGTTTGGTAAGATTGTGAATCTGAAACTTCGGCATCCCTTTTTATATAGGGGGGAAGTGGCATTTTACCCGCCAATTCCAAAATAGTGCTAAATGAAAAATCATTATCCCAACTCATTTCTACCAGTTGCCTTTCCCTTGAAATCAATTTGGCATTTAATAATGTATTTTCAAGTTTTAACGTTAAAGTTTCGTGGTCTTTCCAACGTTTTAAATTCCCAATCATACATTGCCAAACGCATTTATCTGAAACACGCAAGGCCAGTTCCATTTGGGTAAATGGGCTTTCAGGTTCTAAAAGAAAGACTTCAATTTTTGCTCCGGTGGCTCTGTAAAAATTTAAACGGGCAGGAATTACCTTGGCATTATTAAAAATTAATTGGCTATTGGGGGGTAATAATTCAGGAAGTTTTTTGAAATTGAAATTTGAAATTTCCCCGTCTTCATAAACCAACAATTTTGATTCATCCCTTTTATCCAAAGGATTTTGGGCAATCCTTTCTTCAGGAAGCAAGTAATCAAAATCGGATAATTTAATATTTAGAAATTTTTCCGGAATCATAACAGTTGAAACCGTTTGCCCGGCAAAGTTTTTATTAATCCCTTAAACTCCAAATCGAGCAAAGTTAACGCTGCCTGACTGCTGCTTAATGAAGAAACCCCAATAATTTCATCTATTTCCATTAATGGTTTTTCTTTAAACATATTCCATAATAAAGTTTCCTCAGGATTTAAATCGATGGGTAAAGCCCTTTGAGATGGTGGGGTTTTTGATTGAACATCCCAGCCTAAGGAACGAACTAAATCCAACGAATTTTCAATCATTTCGGCTTTGTTGGTTTTTATCAAAAAATTGCATCCGGCCGATTTTTCATCTCCACTCCTTCCGGGCAATGCCATCAAAGTTCTGTCGTATTGCCAGGCCAATTCTGCCGTAATCATGGAGCCACCCCGTTGGGCGGTTTCCACCACTATTAAAGCATCACAAAGTCCTGCTACGATGCGGTTTCGTTTAGGAAAATTTTCACGGTCGGGATTGGTTCCTGATAAAAATTCTGTAATCAACCCACCCTTGTTTTCCATCATAGATTTGGCGTATTTTTTATGGTCAGCCGGATACAACCTGTCCAACCCATGGGCCAAAACCCCAACGGTGGGCAATTTGTTTTTTAAAGCTGCTTTATGAGCGCAAACATCAATTCCATAAGCCATTCCGCTAATAACTGTGGCCCCGGTTCCGCTTAAATCTTCCAATAATTTTTCACAAAACTGTTTGCCATACTCGGTAGGTTTTCGGGTACCAACTATTCCAATTATTTTTTCTGCATTCAGGTCGAAATTGCCCAATTGGTAAAGGATTACCGGGCAATCGGGTGTACTTTTCAACCGATAGGGATAGCCCTTATCAGCATAAAAAAAGGTTTTGATTTTATGTTTTTCAATAAACTTTAGTTCATCTTCGGCTTTTTTAAAATCTTTAAAAGCCAAAACTGCATTGGCTGTAACCTCCCCTATTTCAGGTATTTTTACAAGCGTTGATTTCTTGGCTTTAAAAACTGCTGAGGCACTTCCGCAATAACTTATCAGGTTTTTGGCAGTTACCGGCCCCACACCATCCACAAGGGTTAAAGCTATTTGATATTGGAGTTCCAAGTATGAGGCGAAAATAAGATTTTTTTACCACGGAGGCACAGAGAACACCAAGAATCACAGAGAAAATTATCTTGCCATATAAAAAATAAAAAGCTCCGTGAACCTTTGTGTTCTCTGTGCCTCCGTGGTATTCTTATTTTTTATTAGTATTCGTATTCATGTGCAAATACCCAATTAATTCATCATAGCCATATTGTTGGTTTTTATGATAAATAAAAATATCGTAATCGTTTTCCGTTTCATAATGGTCTCCTTCGGTAAAGGTATGTTCAGGTGTTTTCCCATCATCAGCCGGGGTTACATATTCGTAATTGTAATAACTCTGTTTAAGTTTCATTTTTTTGTAATACATCCCTTTTTCAGGAAGGTAATCCAACTTATACTTTTCCTTAATCTGCCAATCGGTAAACTCTCCAAACACATACACCCCGTTGGGACTTATTTCATGGTCGGCCTTTAAATAAAAATGAACTAAAGCATAATCCCCATCTTCCACTATTTTGGTGCCATCCTTATTTGAAATAGCCCTTCGTCCATTATAATCAAATTGATTATAGTATGCTAAATGTGCTCTGGTTTGTTCTGGTTTTAAAACCGCATTTTTCATGGAGTCGATATATTTGTCGGCCACGTTCATACTAAAAAAACGCAGCGACCGTATATCAAAAAATCGAAATTCATTGCCTCCATAAAAAAGATTTTCATCTTCATAATTATAAATAAGTTGGCCGTTGTTTACAAAATTGGGTTTAAGGTTAGTGATGGCTGTACTCCAGTTATAGTTCTGCAATACAGCAGCTTTTATATCGATAAAGGGATTGGGAAGAAAATAATTTTTGTAATCCACGGTAAAATCAACCTCTTGCTTAGAAAACCGATACCGAACATCCGTTGCGCTATTTACAGTAGCTGAAATAATCAATTTATTATCCAAAACCATAAACCGTCGTGTCATTAACAAATCCTCCTGATCAAAATTTCGGTAAACCTTTAAAATATAATTACCCGAACGGGTAAACGAAAGTTCTTGCGACGGGAAAACACATTTATAACTCACATATTTTTGATACGTATTGGTGCTAAATTTAAAATCGGTAATGTTGCCCTGATAATTGCCCGACAAGTATTCATTTTGGGTCATGTTGCTGGCTTCCCAATTGGCCGTGCAATGAATTAAGGTAAACTGTAAAAACTCATTCGTGGGTTTTAACATATCAAAAGTCAGTTGTAATTGCTCCCCCGTTTTAAGGCCAATCATTGGCACCGGATCGGTTAATTCACTGGTTTTATTTAATAAAACTGTTTCTACCAGTGGGTCAAAAATTTGGTTTTTATGAACAATAAGGTCGTCAATGCCTAAATCTTGTGCTGAAATCAAAAAAGGGCAAATCCATAAAAGCAGAATGATTAGTTTGTGCATTGAAAATTGATAACGCAAAATACAGGCCATTTGACATATAAACCAATTTTATTATTGTCATTTAATTCATCGTTAAAATTCCAGTTTTAATCTAATCCTTAATTTTTCTAAATTTTTAATATTAGCTTTGAATCACAAAGTACTTTTATGGACAATATAAATGAGCAACTAAAAGATATTAATGCCATCCGCAAAATGATGGAACAGAGTAACAAGTTTATTTCGCTTAGCGGATTATCAGGCGTAATAGGTGGAGTGGCTGCTTTGGCCGGAGCTGCACTGGCCAAATATAAAATGGCCAATGACTATCACAACAATCTCATCGAAACGGTGTGGACTCCGTTTTTTATGGGTAATCTTGAATACTATAGTTTTTATGTATTAGATGCCCTAATAGTTTTGGCGGTAGCCATTGGTGCCGGAATATTGCCAACCATAGCCCGTGCCAAAAAGAAAAAGCAAAATATTTTTAACCCAACGGCTTACCGGATGTTTATCAATTTATTTATTCCAATAATAGCGGGGGGAGCATTTTGTTTGGTTTTAATAAACTATTCGCTTTTTGGACTTCTAGCTCCTTGTATGTTAATTTTTTATGGTTTAGCTCTTATAAATGCAAGTCATTATACCATTAATGATATTCGGTATTTGGGATATATCGAAATTGGTTTGGGGCTTATTAACTGCCTTTATCCAGGCAAGGGAATTTATTTTTTGGCCTTTGGATTTGGAGTAATGCACATTGTGTATGGCCTGTTTATTTATTTTAAATATGAGAGGGGGAATTGAGATTTGAAATTGGAAATTTGGAAATAATCGGTGTTCATTACTCTTGCGTCAGCTGTCCCCCTTTGAAGGGGGTAGGGGGATGTTTTTAAAAATAAAACAACATAACAATTTATAAAAAATGGAAACAAAAACATCATTTTGGCAACGCTACTCAGCTATGATAAAAATGGCTTTGGTAGGAATTTTGGTACTGGTATTACTTATCCCATCCCTGATGATACGGGGATTGATAAACGAACGGAAACGCAACCAACAGGAAGTGATTAATGAAGTAGCTAGTAAATGGGGACAGGAACAAGTTATTTCAGGCCCAATTATTTCTATTCCTTTCACATTAACTAAGGCTAATCAAAATTCAAGTTTGGAATATGCCCATTTTCTTCCTGAAACCTTTACAGCCTCAGGTAAACTTACAACCGAATACCGTTATCGCAATATTTTTAAGGTAGTAGGATACCGGGCCGATTTACTTATTTCTGGAAAACTAAGTAAACCTGATTTGAGCAGTTTTGGCCGCCAGATTGAGGCCAATATGGATACCACAGGAGTTATAATACAATTACCTGTTTCCGATTTGAAGGGAATAAAGGATAGAGTAATTTTGGAAATAAACGGGATTCCATATGAAATGAATCCTGGACTGGCTGTGCATGACATTAGCAGTTCAGGTCTTTGGTGTAAAATTTCATTATATGATATTTTTAAAAATAACCCAACCGCCAATTATAAAATAAAACTCGGAAAATTAGACGGAACCCAACGCATCAGTTTTTTACCCATTGGAAAAGAAACTTCAGTATCACTCAATTCCAATTGGAACTCACCAAGTTTTGATGGAAGTTTTTTGCCTGAAACCCGAAAAATAAAAGACTCAGGTTTTGTGGCTACATGGAAAATATTAAACCTCAACCGAAATTTTCCTCAACAGTTTTATGGTTCCAATTCATCCCTCCAGCAATCCGAATTTGGGGTGAGCCTTATCCAGCCTGTTGATCATTATTTATTAAGCGAACGAAGTGCTAAATATGCCATCCTGTTTATCTCACTTACTTTCCTCACCTTCTTTTTTTCTGAAATAACCAATAACCGCAAAATCCATCCTATTCAATACATATTAATAGGACTTGCTTTGGTATTATTTTTCTCATTGCTGCTTTCCCTTTCCGAACAAATTGGATTTGATAAAGCCTATATGGTAGCCGCTTCCGGTATCATTATTATGATTGTAATGTATGCCCAAAGTATTTTAAAAAACATGCGCCTCACTTCTATAATTGGCGGAATTTTGATTTTGCTTTACGGTTTTATTTATATCATTTTGCAACTTGAAAATATGGCCCTGTTATTCGGAAGCCTTGGCCTGTTTGTAATTCTTGGTTTGGTCATGTACATTTCACGGAAAATAGATTGGTACAATGTGGGGGTGAAAAAAGAGAATTAAAATTTTGGAAGAAACTGTCATTCCGACGAAGGAGGAATCTCATAATAAAGATGCTTCCTTCGTCAGCATGACAACAATTTATAAATATAATATTTAGTAACCCAAAATGAACATAGTCACCGCCATCAATAAGCACTTCGAAAGCAGAATGCGACTGGGGATAATGAGTTTGCTCATGATTAATTATGAGATGGATTTTAATGCTGTAAAAGAAGCTTTGCAAGTAACCGATGGAAATTTGGCCAGCCATATCAACGGACTTGAAAGGGAAAACTATTTGGAAGTGAAAAA
>JBJXDS010000217.1:0-3347 GCA_046154525.1 Bacteroidia bacterium | reverse complement strand
AGCTTATAAAAATGACCTTTTAGAATTTCAAAATTTTGTTTTGCAACGCTACGAAATTGAAAAACCTGAAGAAATTAAAAGTGAAATTATAAGGTCGTGGGTAAGTGAGTTAATAGGAAAGAGCTTGGAGCCTGTTTCGGTAAGAAGGAAAGTTTCAACTCTAAGATCCTTTTTTAAATATCTTCAAAAAGAAAAAATTCTTGATTTTAATCCTGTAAGCAACATTCCACAATTAAAGATTCCGAAAAAAATACCGATTGTAATAAATAGTGAAAGTATGGATTCTATTTTGGATGGATTGCCAATAGATGCTACCTATTTAGAACAACTTGACTATATAATTATTTGCATACTTTATGGTACAGGTATAAGACGGGCTGAATTAATAGGATTAACAGAAACTAATATAGATTTAAGCCAGAGGCAAATTAAAGTTTTGGGGAAGCGGAGTAAAGAAAGGGTAGTACCTATTACTTCAGAATTAGCTGAGCAAATTTTTAATTTTATGGAAATTAAAAAAAAGATTGGGGTTATCTCAAATCTGCTATTAGTAACAAAAAAAAATAAAATATTATACCCTGGGTATATTTATAATGTGGTAAAAAAAACCTTAACTTTGCATAAGGTTAATGGTAAGCGAAGTCCTCATATATTGAGGCATACTTATGCTACCAGATTACTACAAAATGGTGCAGAATTATTAAGTGTGAAGGAATTGTTGGGACACTCAAGTTTAGCTTCTACCCAGGTGTATACTCATGTTAATATTGAGGACCTTAAAAAAATTTACAAAAAAAATCATCCAAAACAATAATCTAATATGAACATAAAAATCCAATCTATCCACTTTGACGCTGACAAAAAATTAATTGAGTTTGTAACCAATAAAATAGAAAAACTTGAACACTATTACGATAGAATTTTAGATGCTACAATTTATCTGAAATTAAATAATCACCGAACAAAAGATAATAAGCATGTGGAAGTAAAGTTGAATATTTCACATAACACCCTCTTTAAAGAAGCGGAGGCAAATTCATTTGAGGCGGCTGCAGATATGGTATTAGAAGCCTTGAAAATTCAATTAAAAAAGCAGAAAGAATTACTTCTGGAAAAATCTTAAAAAAAAGTGTTTAACACTTGAACTTTTAAATTATTAAACATACTTTTGCAGTCCTCAAAAATAAAGAGGTATTTGTCTGTCTTTATTTTTTTGGAAAAAGCCACTTTAGCTCAGCTGGTAGAGCAAGTGATTTGTAATCACTAGGTCATTGGTTCGATCCCGATAAGTGGCTCATTTTATTTGAAGGGGAATATTGAGAGGTAGGAAGCGTTTTTTGACATATTGAAACATTTTTATTGGGAAGTTACCAGAGCGGCCAAATGGGGCAGACTGTAAATCTGCTGGGAGACCTACGGTGGTTCGAATCCACCACTTCCCACGTTAGTTTGAAAAAAATAAAAATTTGCGGGAGTAGCTCAGTTGGTAGAGCGACAGCCTTCCAAGCTGTAGGTCGCCGGTTCGAACCTGGTCTCCCGCTCCAAAAAAAACCAGGCCGTTGTAGCTCAGGGGTAGAGCACTTCCTTGGTAAGGAAGAGGTCGAGAGTTCAATTCTCTTCAACGGCTCTAATTATTGTGTGACGTTGGAGTAAATAAAAAATGTTTCAGTTGAAAAACTAAAAGTAGTTAAATAAATATTTTTAAAAACAATAAATTAAACAAATACCAAAATGGCAAAAGAAAAATTCGACCGGTCCAAACCGCACGTAAACATCGGTACAATTGGTCACGTTGACCACGGTAAAACAACCTTGACCGCTGCAATTACAAAGGTACTTGCAGAAAAAGGTTTATCAGAAATGAGATCTTTCGAGTCAATTGACTCGGCTCCGGAGGAAAAAGAACGTGGTATTACTATTAATACTGCTCACGTTGAATATTCAACGGCAAATCGTCATTATGCACACGTTGACTGTCCGGGACACGCTGACTATGTAAAAAACATGGTAACAGGTGCTGCCCAAATGGATGGTGCAATTATAGTTGTGGCCGCTACCGACGGACCTATGCCTCAAACCAAGGAACATATCCTTCTTGCCCGTCAAGTTGGTGTACCTCGTTTGGTTGTTTTTATGAACAAGGTGGATATGGTAGATGATGATGAAATTTTAGAAATTGTAGAAATGGAAATCCGTGATCTATTGAAATTCTATGAATTTGATGCTGATAATACGCCTATCATACAAGGATCTGCTTTAGGAGGCTTAAATGGCGAACCTAAGTGGGTTGATAAAATTATGGAATTAATGGATGCCGTTGATAACTGGATTCCAATTCCACCCCGTAAGACGGATCTACCTTTCTTAATGCCAGTTGAGGATGTATTCTCAATTACTGGACGTGGAACGGTAGCCACAGGCCGTATTGAAAGAGGTGTAATTAACGTAGGTGACCCAGTAGAAATTATAGGAATGGGTGCTGAAAATTTAACATCTACATGCACAGGTGTTGAAATGTTCCGTAAACTTTTGGATAGGGGAGAAGCGGGAGATAACGCAGGTTTATTGCTACGTGGTATTGATAAAACAATGATACGTCGTGGTATGGTAATTTGTGCTCCTAAATCAGTAACACCACATAAAAAATGTAAGGCTGAAGTTTACGTGCTTTCAAAAGAAGAAGGTGGACGTCATACCCCATTTTTTAACAAATATCGTCCACAATTCTATTTCCGTACTACGGATGTTACAGGTGAAATAACCTTACCAACTGGAACGGAAATGGTAATGCCGGGCGATAACTTAACAATCACCGTGGATCTTTTAAGCCCAATTGCAATGGAAAAAGGTTTAAAATTCGCTATCCGTGAGGGTGGCAGAACCGTAGGTGCCGGACAAGTAACCGAAATATTAGATTAAATATAACTGATATTACAAACGGACATAGTTCAATGGTAGAATAGAGGTCTCCAAAACCTTTGATCAGGGTTCGAATCCTTGTGTCCGTGCTAATAAAATAAATGGAAAAGATAAAACTATTGTGGCATAATACCATGGATGAACTTCTAAACAAAGTGTCATGGCCATCATGGGATGAGTTGAGAACCAGCACAATTATAGTATTGGTGGCAGCACTTATCTTTGGTGTAATTATTTATGCTATAGATACCGCTTTTGGATTTACCTCCAATATGTTTTATAAATTTATGGAATAATTGGTGATGGAAAGATCGCAGGACGAATATAAATGGTATGTGGTTAGAGCCATAAGCGGTCAGGAACGCAAGGTTAAAGCAATGATTGAATCTGAGCTAACACGTGAAAAAATTGCACATAATGTTCCCACT
>JBJXDS010000216.1:0-21233 GCA_046154525.1 Bacteroidia bacterium | reverse complement strand
TTATATTCTATCAGCAGGTAATGCATGCCCTACCGGAACCACTGGATCTCCAGTTCATTATTATGGCGAGCAGGAAGATTATACTATTACACTAGCTAACCCTACCAGCCTTGCCGCCGGATTCTTTATGCCTACTACTGCTTTTGTTGGCGAAGTGGTAAAGATGAAAAATAGCAACCAAACTGGCTACATGGCCCACCAATGGGATATAGATGATAACACTACCATAGAATATTCAACTACTAACGCTTCACATATTTTTAATAACACCGGAACAAGCTGTGTAAGACTAAAAAGCCAAAATTGTCTGGGTCGCGATTCAGTCTTGAAATGCATTAATATTATTAACCCTACATCAAAACCTGTTATAGATTTCGCTGTAGTTTCTAATGAAATTGAACGTTTTGGATATGCCGATTTTCTTGATCTTTCTACGAATGGTCCTACCTATTGGAGCTGGTACATGTATGATAAGGCAGATTCTGTAAATACACGTCAAGATGTTGAATTTTTAAATTCAAACCTTGTAGGAGGTAATCCATATAAAAATCAAAATCCTTCTGTAAATATATCCAAACCTGGAAATTATACTGTTTGTATGCAGGCATCCAATAGCCAGGGGCCGTCAAGTTTATTATGTAAGCCCAATTATTTGAGGGTAACCGCCCCTAAAGATAATCCACTTGGAGCAGGTACTGTTCAACCAATTTATGAACAATCGGGACGGATAATTGATGATGGAGGTATTACAGGTAATTATTCTAATAACCGTATTGATTATGCCACCATTATTCCATGTGGTGCCGAAACAATAACATTAACATTCAGTCAATTCAAAATTAAAGATGTAGGTGACCTACTTAAAATATATGATGGCCAAAATGCAGGTGGAATTCCTCTTCATCCAGGCAATGGATTTACTTTTGGAACAGTTCCAACTGCACCAATAGTAGCAAAAAGCGGTGCCATGTATTTATATTTCAGTACCAATGCTACTGGTGTCGACTCAGGATTTGTAGCCAGTTGGGTTACAGTACGTGGACCAACAAAAGCACCCGTAGCCGACTTTGTTATTCCCGATACCCTATATAATCCTGTAGCTTACACATACATAAACACATCTTCCAATGTTTTGGGTAATACCCAATGGGTTTGGTCGGTAGAGCCAGGGTATGGAGAAGTAGGTTACACCAAAGATCTTTACGATTTCTCTATTCAAACGGATAATACGTATGATGTAACCCTGAATGCATCTACCTGTATGGGCATAGATGATTATACCAAATCGGTTGTAGTGGTTACTCCTCATACCAAAGCAAATATTGATTTTATAGCCGACAATCGCCGGCCAAATACTGGTGAGTTTGTTTATATCTCTGCCATGGATGCTGTAAAAGGTAAGGCACTAAAGTGTGATAAGTTGAGATGGAGTTTCTTTCCCAACACGGTTTCCTATTCAGGTGGAACCAACGCAACCAGTCGCGATATTAAAGTAACCTTTAATGCTAAAGGAAAATATACGGTTTCATTGAGAGGCTGGAATACCTTAGATTCTGCAGCTACAGCTACTAATCTGATTAAATCGGATTATGTAATTGTGGTGGAGCATTGCACACCACTTATGGGTGTCTCTGCATCGTCAGATATAGCTATTAATAACGTAACACTAACGAACAAAAGCGGAGTTAAACTTATCAATAATACATCCTTTAATAATTCTCAAGGATACGATGACTATTCGTTAAATGTAGCCCCTGCCAATTTAACGTTTGGCGCTACATATACCTTAGCAGTTTCGCGAACAACCAATGTAAACCCTATGACACGAAAAGTGTGGGTGGATTGGAATATTGATGGTGATTTTGATGACTTAGGCGAATTGGTGGCAACAGAGGCCACGGCTAATACACTCTATTATTCTACTACAATAAAAGTGCCTACTATTTCTACCGCCTTTGAAGGAAAAACCAAAATGAGAATTGGTACCAGTTATTCAACTGATCCTAATCTTCCTTGCGGTGCTTCAAGCGGAGTAACCAACGCCAATCGTCTTGGTGAGTTTGAAGATTACAGGTTAGTATTAGTTAATGACATGACAGCTCCTGTGCTTACCCTAATTGATGAAGATACTTTGCGTCTTGAGGTAGGTGCCACCTATACAGAATATGGCGCTAAAGCTATTGATGCCACAGAAGGTGATATAAGCTCTAAGGTTACAATGTCGGGCGACCTTGATATGGGCTTCACCGGTATTTACTATATGAATTATAATGTAAAAGATGCCGGTGGAAATGCCGCAGTGCCTATAACACGTGTTATATATGTAGTTAGAGATCAAAATAAACCGGTTATTACACTTAATGGAAATGATACCGTAAAAATAGAAGTATTTGGAACATATAGTGAAGATGGCGCTAGTGCCATGGATAATAAAGATGGAAATATCAGCAATTCAATAGTTATTGATGGGACCGTGAATACAAATGTTTTGGGAACCTATATCCTCACATACCTGGTTAATGATCAGGCAGGTAACGCAGCTTCAAAGAAAAGGGTTGTAATTGTGAAAGACAGCCAAAAACCTGTAATTGTAAATAATGATGCAGATGGCAAAAATGAAATTAAAGTTCAAATTCTTTCTGTATTTATTGACCGTACTAAAGTAACAGATAATTATGATAACCCAATAACTTTAAATAAGACTAATGGACCATCTACTCCTGAAGGTGTGGATACAAGATTCAAAGGCTCATACACCCTTATCTATAACTCTACTGATGTTTCGGGCAATAAGGCCGATACCAAAACCTATAAATACTTGGTTGATGACTATGTTGGACCAACAATCGTATTAAATACCTTAGATACCATTGTACATCAGGTAAATAAAACATACTACTCTGTAGTAGCCAGTGTTTATGACAATTATTACAGTAACTCCGAAGTTTCTATTACAAAAACCAGTAACGTAATATTTTATAAATTAGGTTTATACCACGATGAATATACCGCTACCGATGGTAGTGGCAATATTACCGTCCGCCGCCGTTATGTTAGGGTTATTGATGATGTTGCTCCAGTTTTGAATGGATTACCAATGAATGTTGGCTTATGGTCAGTTATTGACCCTTCTGTAGGATTAACAATTACAGATAACTATGATGCACCAGCAGCTCTGCGTCCACGTTTGCATATTTTATTTAATAACCTAAATACGTATGTTGAAGGATTATATGCGGTAACTTTTGAAGTATCAGACAATAGTGGTAACCTTAGCTTACCTTTCAATCGAATTATTAATGTAAGCAAGAACTATCCAACAATAACAGGAAGTGTAGGAAATATAGAAAAAGATAAATCGATCAATGTATATCCTAATCCATCTACCGGTATAGTAAATGTTAGTTACAATTTTGCAACACCAGAAGATATGATAGTTGAGGTATATAACTCTACTGGAGCTTTGATATATAGTGTAAATAGCCTGCATAGTCAAAATGGAGTTCAAACTATTGATCTTTCAAACCAATCAAACGGCATCTATCATGTTCGTATGAGTGTTTCTGGAAAGCAAATACACCGTACTATTTCTCTTAATAAATAATTAATTAACCACTTTTAACAAATTTAAATTTAATAGAATTATGAGATACTTAAATAATTTCAATATAAAAGGTACACTTCTGTTGGGTTTTGTAATGGTTGGGTTATTAATAACTTCAACCAAAGTTGAGGCACAAAAAAACCTTGCCCCTACAGCCACTGCAGCTGCCAGCACTTGTAATACCGGACCATGTTCAGCATTAAATAATCAGGTAATTAATACCACATGTACTCAGGAAATGTGGATTACTACAAGTACTCCTCCATCTACAACGCCCAATGTTGAATGGTTTGATTTTACATGGTCTACTCCCCAATCTATCAATTCCATAACCATTCATCATGGCAATACGGCTACTCGTTTTTTGGCAGGGGCCGATGTTTACATCTGGAATACGTTAACTTCAGCATACGTTTATTCTTTTACTTTTTCAGGTTTGAATAATAGCGTTTGCGTTAATACTGTAAAGTTTCCATTCAACGTGACAACTTTAAAACTACGGTTCACTAAATTTCAGGCATCAGGTACCCAGCTTTCTAATATGAATTTCAGGGAAATTGAAATATGGCAAGGGTCTACCAAACCTAATGATGTTGGAATTTCAGCACTAACCACTCCATTATGTGCACCAACTATCGTAGCTACATATACTAATTTTGGAACAAATACTGTGGATAGCGCTAAAATTGACTGGTCGGTTAATGGAACCATGCAACCCCAAATGAGATACAATACACCTACCACTCTAGGTAACAGTGCTAATATCACATTGTCGCCTACCTTTAATTTTGTTGATGGCACAACCTACACTGTCAAGGTATGGACTTCTTTACCTAATAATAAAAAGGACTCGGTTGCCACAAACGACACAACAAAAATAACCTTTAAATATCAGGGTCCAGCTTATACTCCAGCGGTAAGCGATGTAATAAAATGTGGCCCGGGCAAAGCTCCACTTAAAGCCACTCCTGTAAATGCAGGGGATTCCATTGTTTGGTATAATGCTGCCACAGGTGGCAATGCGGTAGCTAAGGGTAAAAATACGTTATCGCCACCTTTGGTGCTTGGGGTTAATACATTTTATGCCCAGGCTTTTAAAATATCCGCTCCCCAAAAATTGGGCAATGGTGTAGCCGGAACAAACTATTATACGGTTTCAAACTTTAGCGGTGGAATGTTTGATATTACCCCAAAAAATGATCTGGTGGTGGACAGTTTTACTACCCATTTAGTTAATTTCAATTTTGGTCAAACCTTTAATGTGTATATGAAAACAGGGACTTACATCGGTTTTGAAACCAATGCTACTGCCTGGACTCAGATAGCCAGCGGAGTAGTTGGCAGGGTATTTAGTTCTGGTACCAAAACGTTAGCCTATGTTAAAATACCTGAGACTTCATTAACAAAAAATGTCATCTACGGATTTTATGTTACCACTACTTCCACCATGGCCAATTCCAACTACATGACTTCAGGTGCAATGACTATCTCAGATGCAGAAATGACGGTAGCTTCCAGTAAAATGGTGTATGGTGCTGCTCCTTTTACAACAATTGGTAACAATTACTACATGGGATTGGAAGTTCATTACAGAAAATTATCCTGCCCAAGCAGCCGTGTAGCCTGTAAAGTAACAGTAAAGCCAAGTCCAAATGGTGCAACATTTATTAAATCAACTCCATTTGAAACCACTCAGCCCAATACTATTGGTACGGTAGGCAACCCAGATATTGTAGCCAAAGGCGATAAGTTATCGTATGAAATTACCCCTCCAACAGGCTATGCCAATGTGGATTATGGTACTACCTGGATTATGTCAGGCTTTACATTCCGTACCAAAAGCGGAAGGGTTTTACCAAGTTCTTATTACACTCCTTCCAACCCTACCCCTTCGGGATCGGCTAATGCCAAGGTAACCTTTACTGCTGATGCTGCTATTGTTGATACTACAATCATAATGACTGTTTCCATTTTGGATTTAGGACCTCACTATTGTGACTCTCTGCTTACCAGAAATATTTTTATTGCTCCAAGGCCTGTTACCGATTTTAAATTTGGGCAACCTGTGTGCGATGGTGATAATGTTATTTTTACCAACACAAGTTCGGTGTCTTCCGGAAATTTAATTCATAAATGGGATTTTGGAACGGGTAACCCTGCCGATACATCTACCAATGCAGATGTTGTATTTACCTTCCCTACTCATGGCACGTATAATGTATTGCTAACCACTACTACTGCCCCTTACGGGTATACAAGTAATACAACTATACCAGTAGTGGTTACTGAAATTCCTAAAATCGGATTTAAAGTATTTAATGCATGTATTGGTGATAGTGTAAGTTTTGTAAACTCCACCACCATAAGTGCGGGTACTATTCTTTACAAATGGGATTTTGGAAACGGAACTTCAAGTACTAAAGTTAATCCAAAACAAAAATATCCTGTAGCCGGTGGTTATAAAGTTACATTAACTGCTACTTCCAATGGATGCAGCGAGATGCTTACCAGAAATGCTCAGCAGTTTGCACGTCCCGTGGCCAAATATTCTATTCCTGCTGTTTTATGTGATAAAACTGATATCGCTTTTACCAATGGTTCTTCTATTGCCATTGGTAATATGGGTTATACCTGGAACTTTGGTGATGGGTCTGTTTCAGGCTTTGCCAACCCGCTGCACAGTTTTGCAACCCCAGGTCCCAAAATTGTGAAAATGAAAGTTGTTTCTGAATTCGGTTGTGCTGACTCGGCTACCAAAACGTTGGTATTGGCTGAAGCCCCTTCTGCTACTTTTACAACAGGACCAATTTGCAACCTTAGCCCTACTTCCTTTAATTTTACAGGAACTAAGCCCGCAGGAACTTTAACCTCCTTCCTTTGGGATTTTGCAGGCGAAGGTATCAGTAATCTGGAAAATCCAAATAAATTGTTCAGCATTACAGGCAAAAGAACAGTAACTCTTACTTTAACTTCGGATAACAAATGTTCAGATAAAGTATCAAAGGAAATTGATGTAAAACTTCAGTCTAAGGCTAATTTTGATGCAGCCGATGTATGTGAAGACGAAGATGCGGCATTTACCAACAAATCAACTGTTTCGGCTGGTAATTTACTTTATCAGTGGAAATTTGGAGATGGAAGTACTTCTTCAACACAATCTCCTCGTCACCTCTATAATATTGCTGGAACATCCCAAACTTATAATGTAACTTTAGTGGCCATCGTACCCGGCGGATGCTCAGATTCTATTAATAAACCTGTAACTGTAAATGCCAAACCTAAAGCTGATTTCACATCCAAAACAAGTGGACGATTGGTTAACTTTACTGCAACTCAACCAGGTAACACTACCTATCAGTGGGATTTTGGTGATGGTGGAAAAGCAACTGCACCCTCTGCTCAATATAACTATTTAAATTATCCTTCAGGTAAATATAACGTTTGTTTAACAGTGTTCAATGCCGCAGGTTGTTTCTCTCAATTATGCAAAGAAGTGGCCATTTCGGGTAGCATCAATCCACTCAACAAATTAAATGGAACCAATATTTATCCTAACCCTAATAGAGGAACCTTTACAGTAGATATAGAAGACCCAAAATCGGATATAGCTATTGCAATATACAACCTGATGGGAGAATTGGTTAAATCAATTGAAACCAATCCGCTCAAATCAACTTACTCAGTTGACCTCAGTATGGCCAATGGTATTTACATAGTCAAAATTACTAATGGTGGACTTGTCTCTAATCAAAAAATATCAATTTATAAATAATTGAATATGAAAAATATAAGAATATTAATTTATTTCATACTTTTTTTAGCTGTTGTGGTGCAAAAGGTTGATGCCCAAACAAGAACCTTTACTCAAACCTATACCAATGGCCAACCGTCTACGGCTCAATGCACAGCATGGTCCGCATTTATTGCTACATTATCCTCCAGTGGTAATTATACAAAAATGACCATTAAGGGAACCTATGATGCCACAGGTATTTCATGTACTGATAAAACCATTATTACAGCTTTTGTGGCCGCTGTAAAAACTGGAGGTACTACAACCTATATGTCTTCACTTACCAATGGTCATTATTGGTCCATTTGCAACCGTTATTCAGGCGAAATTTGGATTGATCCACCTGCCTTATGTAGTGGAAGTAATTGTCCTAACCCAGGGTACATATTAAGGCCTTGTATTGGTGGAACCAACACAAATTGGGGTGGAGTAAATACTGCTACATGCGGTGCACCAACCCAGGTAATGACGATAGAATTTGAGATGCCAACCAAGCCTAACGATGCAGGAATATCTGCGATATCAACCCCATTATGTGCCCCCGATATTATGGTTACTTATAATAATAATGGAACTAACACCTTGGATAGTGCCAAAATAAATTGGTCAGTAAATGGAACAATGCAAACCCAAAACAAGTATACCACTGCAATTCCTCAAGGGGGAAAATCCGTTAGTATTACTCTGCAACCCACATACAATTTTATAGATGGTAACACCTATACTGTAAAATCCTGGACTTCATTACCCAATAATAAGTTTGACTCAGTTCCGAGCAATGATACCTTTAAAATTACCTTCAAGTATGCAGGGCCGGCTGGGGTGCCTGGACTTAAGGATACCATTAAATGCGGGCCAGGAAAAGTATTATTATCCGCAATTCCAGTGAACGCCTCAGACTCTATCGTTTGGTATAATGTACCTACAGGAGGAAACCCGGTAGGAAAAGGAAAAAAATTCTTAACCCCTACTTTATTACTTGGTGTTAATTCATTTTATGCCCAAGCCTTTAAAATTGGGTCTGCCACAGCCTTTGCCAATGCGATGACTCCATCGGTAGGCTATGGGTCAACCTATTCTGGCGGTTTTGCTAATATTACCCCTAATAAAGGGGTAATGATTGATAGTTTTGATGTTGTAATGACCGCCAATATTCAAAACGCAACTTGGAATGTTTATATGAAAACAGGGGGTTATGTTGGTTTCACAACCACACCAGGTTCTTGGACAAAAATTGTAAATAATGAAAGGGCTCGGGTAAGACAAGTTGGAACCTATTGGCGTTCCTATATAAAATTACCTGAAACGCTTTTATCACAAGGAACCACCTATGGATTCTATATTACTTCTACTCCAACCACACCTTGCTCGCCTTGGTGCAATGCAGCCGGAGCCATCACTATTTCTAATCCGGATCTTGTTGTCTTTCAAGACCGAATAAGTTACGGAGCTACTGAATTTGCAAATGTAACTACCGTTTTAAACATGACCCTTGAAACACATTATAGGCCTGCTTCATGCCCAAGTACTCGGGCAGCACTTAATGTTACTGTAAAACCAAGTCCTAATGGTGCTGCTTTTATAAAATCAACTCCTTTTCAAACCACACAGCCAAACACAACGGGATCTGTAGGTAGTCCTGATATTGTGGCTAATGGCGATAAATTAACTTATGAAATTACCCCACCAACAGGATATAATAATGCTGATTATGGTACTACCTGGATTATGTCAGGATTTACGTTGCGTACAAAAAGTGGTAGGGTATTGCCAAGTTCCTATTATACTCCAAGCAGCCCAAGTCCTTCAGGTTCATCCAATGCCAAAATTACGTTTACACCAGATTCACAAATAATAGACTCTTCACTCGTCATGACTGTGTCTATTCGTGACTTAGGCCCTCATTATTGCGATTCACTTCTTACCAGGAATATATTTGTTGCACCAAGGCCAACTGCCGATTTTAAATTTGGCCAACCTGTTTGCGATGGCGATAACGTGATTTTTACAAATACTAGTTCAGTTTCATCTGGTTTTTTAACCAATAAATGGAGTTTTGGAACGGGTAACCCTGCCGATACCTCTACAGGTTCTGATGTAGTTTTCACCTTCCCAACTTATGGTTCATACGATGTAACTCTTACTACCACTACTGTTCCGTATGGTTATACCAATAGCGTTACTATACCCGTAGTAGTAACCGAAATACCAAAAATTGGATTTAAAGTTTATAATGCCTGCATAGGTGATAGTGTAGGTTTTGTTAACTCTACTACTATTAGTAAAGGTACCATAGTTTATAAATGGGATTTTGGGAACGGTACGTCCAGCGCTAAAGTTAGTCCTAAACAAAAATATCTGGCAGCCGGAGGCTATAAAGTTACGTTAACTGCCACTTCCAATGGATGCAGCCAAACACTAACCAGAAATGCACAGCAATTTGCTCGTCCGGTAGCCAAATTTTCCTTACCTCAGGTTTTATGCGATAAAACTGATATTACGTTTACCAATGGATCCACCATAGCTATTGGCAATATGGGCTATACCTGGAATTTTGGTGATGGAGCTGTTTCAGGATTTGCCAACCCGGTTCACAGTTATGCAACTCCCGGCCCTAAGGTAGTAAAGATGAAGGTTGTTTCTGAATTTGGTTGTGCCGACTCAGCTACCAAAACACTTGTTTTAAGCGAGGCTCCTAATGCAAACTTCAATTATAGTTCAGCATGCAATCTTAGCCCAACTGCATTTACGTTTACAGGTAGCCAGCCATCCGGATCCTTAACAACGTTTCTTTGGGATTTTGCCGGAGAAGGTATAAGTAATGTTGAAAATCCAAATAAATTATTTAGTGTTACCGGTAAAAAATTAATAACGCTAACCCTAACTTCTCTCAATAAATGTTCAGACAAAATTTCAAAAGAAATTGACGTTAAGCTGCAATCGAAAGCCAACTTTGATGTAGCCGATGTGTGTATGGGCGAAGAGGTAGTTTTTACCAATAAGTCAAGTGTGGCAGCAGGTAGTTTAATTTATAACTGGAAATTTGGAGATGGGTTTACCTCTGCTTCGCAAGCTCCACGACACCTATACACCGCAGGAACTTCGCAAACCTATAATGTTACATTAGTTGCTATTGTTCCGGGTGGATGCTCGGATTCTATTAATAAACCGGTAACAGTAAATACTAAACCAAACGCTGATTTTACTTTTTCCACCAGTGGACGTTTGGTTAATTTTAATGCAGCACAGCCGGGAAACACAACATATCAATGGAATTTTGGTGAAGGAGGAACGTCTTCAAACCCTAGTGCACAATACCATTATTTAAACTCTTGGGAGTCGTATAAGTTCATTGCATGTTTAACTGTTGTTAATGCCGCAGGATGCTTGTCAAAATCATGCAAAGATGTAACATTGACAAACGGTGTAGATGACCTTGATAAAGCAAATGGAATTTCTATTTATCCAAATCCAAACAAAGGAAACTTTACTATTACTATAGAGGAGCCTAAGTCGGATATTTCAATAGCAGTTTATAACCTACTTGGTGAGGTGATAAAATTGATTGAAACTAATCCATTAAAATCAACCTATTCTGTTGATCTCCCTGTAGCTAATGGTATATATCTTGTGAAGATAACCAACGGCGGAATGATTTTTACCCAAAAAGTAACGGTGAATAAATAGTAAAATAAACCCTATTTAAAAAAAGCTGTTTCAATTGTATTGAAACAGCTTTTTTATTTTTAATACTCCAAATAGGGTGCCATTTTCACAAGTGTTTCTTTACTGAGTAAAAACACTTTTTCCAAATCAACTATAGAATTATATGGCCCATGTTGCTTTCGGTAATTTATAATAGCATTGGCCGCTTTACTTGAAATGTAAGGATGCCCATTAAGACGAAAATAGTCGGCCGAATTAACATTTATACGTTTAATACTACTACTATTGATTGTAATAAAAGGTTTTATAGCATCTACCTGTTCAGGCTTAATATTAAAAATTTCATAAAGTTGGTTTACTGCAACAAAACCCCCTAAGGCATTTCGGTAGTTTAAAATTTTAGAACTAAGATACGGGCCTATTCCTTTTACTTTTACCAATGAAAATGAATCAGCGCTATTTAATTCTATTATTTGTGGTTCTATCTTTTTAAACTCTGATTGTTTCTCTGTTTTACTTTTAAATTGGGGTGGTACTATGCCAATTTGAATATATGGTGCCATTCGTTGATAAAGGTGAGCCTTTAGTCCATACAATTTTTTAAGGTCTTCCTTTTTATAAAACCTGGCACCGGCATTTCTATACTTTTCAAATCGTTCAATTACATATTTCGGAACCCCAAATTTTTCCAAATCCATAGGGTTAACCGTATTTGGATCGAAATAAAAGGGTTCATAAAGGTCGGAACTTTGATAATCGTTGTTGGTATATTCGTAATTAGGCTCTTCAGAATTTCCGCTATCCATGGCGGCTAGTTCCTTTTCAAATGCTTTTAATTCTTTTGAATAATCCTTATCTTTAAAAAGCAAATCGGGTAAAAAGTAAAACAGGGCTATTAAAGATAATAGCCCTGCAATCCCCATTTTTTCACGGGTAGTAAAATTTAAATAATCTTTAACAAATTGCTTGAACGATGCCATAGTTCAGCATAGGATAAATTAATTAAAACTGGCCAATTCCTGAAAATTGTATTTACCGGCTTCCAGTTTCACTTTTATATCTTTAAATGCCTGAATGGTTCGCGTTACATCTTCTAAAGTGTGCACAGCCGTTGGGATTAAACGCAGCATAATTACACCTTTAGGCACCACGGGATACATAACTATGGAACAGAAAATATTATAATTTTCTCTCAAATCAAGGGTTAAATGGGTAGCTTCACCTACCGTTCCGTTTAATAATACTGGGGTTACCGGACTTTGCGTGGTTCCAATATTAAACCCGGCTTGGCGTAAGCCTCCTTGCAAGGCATTTACTATTTTCCATAGATTATCCTTTAGTTCAGGTTTGGTTCTTAATAATTCTAAACGTTTTAAAGCACCAACAACCAAAGGCATTGGCAACGATTTGGCATAAATCTGGCTTCGCATGTTGTAGCGCAAATAATCAATTATATTTTTATCCCCGGCAAAAAATGCCCCTATGCTAGCCATGGATTTGGCAAAGGTGGAGAAATATAAATCAATACCATCCTGGCAGCCTTGCTCCTCCCCTGTTCCGGCACCGGTTTTTCCCATGGTTCCAAAACCATGGGCATCGTCTACCAACAATCGGAATTTGTATTTTTTCTTTAGTTCAATTATTTCTTTTAGTTTTCCCTGATTTCCGCTCATTCCAAACACCCCTTCCGTAATTACCAAAATTGCCCCGGGAGTTTCGTTAGTTAAAGCGGTAGCCCTCTGCAATTGCTTTTCCAGGTTTTCAAGATTATTGTGGGGAAAAACAAAACGTTTGCCCTGATGCAACCTCACCCCATCTACAATACATGCATGCGATTCAGCATCATACACAATCACATCATGGCGGTCAACCAAGGCATCAATGGCCGAAACAACTCCCTGGTACCCAAAATTTATTAAAATACAATCTTCTTTAATTTCAAAAGCTGCTAATTCAGATTCTAATTGTTCGTGAATAGTGCTGTTCCCACTCATCATCCGGGCCCCCATTGGTAAGGCCATTCCATATTGCATGGCAGCATCTGCATCGGCTTTTCTAACTTCGGGGTGATTGGCTAATCCTAAATAGTTGTTCAAACTCCAAACCAATTTTTCTTTTCCCCTAAAATTCATATTGGGAGATATTTCACCCTCCAACTTTGGAAATGTGTAATACCCATGAGCTTCCTTGGCATGGCTACCCAAAGGCCCCATGTTGTTAATTCGTTTTTCAAATAAATCCATTCTCTCTTTTTAATTTTTTAAAATAAGGAGGGCAAAGGTAAGAAAAAAGTAATAAGACGGCTAACCTATTAAGGGTTAATGCTGAAAAACGAGTTCAATTTTTTTAAAAAAAATCAATTACTCAATACCTTTTCCATTTGTAACAAATGCCTTTGATTGTGTTCAATTACAAATTCGAACCACTGAATTTTAGTAATTGGCCCTAAAATTGGATGAGGGTAGGTTTCATGACCGGCTTTTGGTAATTCATGAATAATATAGTTTTCCATTTGCACCCTAAGGGTAATAAACGCTTCTTTTATTTCGGCCAATGTTGAAAATCTTCCTTTCGGCAAGGTATGCACAGGGGCTTCAAATTTACCGGTTTTGTATTCTTCTATTTTTTCATGCTTGGTACTTGGGGCATCGGTAAATAATTCGGGACTATTTAAAAGCTTATAGATAGCTTTTTCAGAAATAAAAATGTGCTCCATACATTCCATCACGCTCCAATCACCTGCTAAACGTCTTGTATTGGCCTTTTCATCATCAATGCTATTTAAAAATGCGGTGATGTTATCGGTTTCAATAATTAAATTTTTCAATAATTCAGTCATGCGACAAACCTAAATAATTTTCTCATTGATTTTCAAATTCTATTTATTTTTTTTGTGGCATGCAATTGCAGGAGGTTTTAGCGGAATTAAAGGCATTGGGACGCGAAAGTATTAGAAACGTGTATGTGAACTACGGTGCCAGGGAACCTTTTTGGGGAGTGAGGATTGGGGACATGAAAACCATCGTTAAAAAAATAAAAAACGATCAGGTTTTGGCTATGCAACTGTTTGATACAGGTATATCTGATGCAATGTATCTGGCCGGATTAGTAGCCGATGGCAGCAAAATGAGCAAAGCCGAATTGCAAAAATGGGCAAATAATTCAGGCTGGAATATGATTGCCGACTACACCGTTCCCTGGGTAGCTTCCGAAAGCCAATATGCGCAGGAACTGGCTCTGGAATGGATAGATTCGGATAGTGAATTGATGGCTTCATCCGGATGGAATACCTTATCCTGCATTGTAGGCATGAAACCTGATATAGAACTTGATTTAACCCTTTATTTAAAATTATTAAAACGGGTTGAAAACTGCATTCATCAATCGCAAAATTTGGTACGCTATGCCATGAACAACTTTGTAATTGCCTTGGGTGCGGGGGTTATGGCCCTAACTGATAACGCTATGGCGGTGGCACGCCAAAACGGTACCATACAGGTAAATATGGGGAAAACCGCTTGTACGGTACCTTTTGCCCCTGATTATATACAGAAAATAATAGATATGGGCAAGTTGGGGCGGAAAAAGAAAACCATGAAATGTTAAATTTGAAAAATCACTTACTAAAAAAATTATAAATCCATGACCATTGAACTCTGTACACAAGAAATTGACCAGATAACAGAAAATTTTACTACAACCTTTCGTCATCTTACCGAACAACAACTAAATTTTAAACCCAACCCCACTACCTGGAGCATAGCCCAAAATATTGACCACCTGATAGTAATAAATGAAACTTATTATCCTGTAATAAAGGCTGTACGTGAAAACAGATACCAACTTCCATTTATTGCCAAATTTAATTTTATGGTAAACTGGCTGGGCAAAATGATTTTAAATTCGGTTGAGCCTTTAAGAAAACGAAAAATTAAAACGTTTGCTATATGGGAGCCTTCGGCAAGTAATATTGACAAAAATATTCTGGAAAAATTCGCCCATCATCAAACTCAGTTAAAACAATGGATTATTGATAGCAAAGACCTTTTGGAGATAGGGACTATCATTTCTTCACCGGCCAACAAAAATATTGTGTATAAATTGGAAATGGCTTTTGAAATCATCGTCACCCATGAACAACGACATTTTGCTCAGGCTAAGGAAATATTAGACCTCAACCAATTTTCATAATTTTTTTACCATTTCCCTATCGGTTGGTGTCCCACCAACCGAAACCAAACACTCAGCATCCACTCATTTCATTCATCTCTATAATGTTTTAAAAAATTAAACTCATCTATACCATCCATATAGAATTTTGCACTACTCCAGCGGTATTCATTTGGATTATGGCAGAGTTGCCATTTCTCTTTCAAAGGATTATTATGAATATAATCTAATTTTTGTTCAAAAATAGTTTCAGATGTTATGGGTATAGCAAGAGGATCTCTTTTCCAAAATTGATATTTACGATCAATTTTAGTAGAGGCAAATGTTTTAAGCCGTTCCAAATCTGTCTGTATTAGATATTTCCTAAATTCATGTGCGGTAAATATGGATAAACTTCCGGAAGAAGTTTCTTTACCATTCATTTTTAGCATACTCCATAAAAGATGAATGTGATTAGACATGATAACATAGCCATATAGATTTATTAATGCGTTTTTTACAAGATACTTTATTGAATCAATTACAATCATCTTGATATTATCGTCGGCTAAAAGGTTTGAGAAATTTTCAATTGTTTCGGTATAGAAATATGTGCCGTAAAGTCCCATGTGATTTTGCCTATTCTTAACCATACTCATTTCGCAAATATATTTATTTCGGTTGGTGTGACACCAACCGATATGACCGGGAAGATGGTTTCGGTATAGAAATATGTGCCGTAAAGCCCCATGTGATTTTGCCTATTGTTAAACATACTCATTTCGCAAATATATTTATTTCGATTGGTGAGACACCAACCGATATGACCGGGAAGATGGTTTCGGAAGGTGAGACACTGTATTATATGACCGGGAACTGCCTTCTAGACCAACCCAGGCACAGCTAGTCATTTATATCTGTTGGTGTGACACCAACCGATATTACAATATCCCCATCTATCGGTTGGTGTCCCACCAACCGAAAAGGGCGTGAGGGTTTTAAAGATGAGATGCCGCCAAATTCTCCCTTTTTTCCATAGCCTGTATAGTTACATACTTTTTATAAATTCCATCTTCCATAGCCATTAAATCATGATGCGTTCCTTGTTCAGCTATATTCCCGTTGTCAAGCACCACTATCGTATCGGCATTTTTTATGGTGCTTAGTCTATGGGCAATAACAATGGAAGTCCTGTTGATTAATAATTTTTCAAGTGCCTCCTGCACCAATTGTTCGCTTTGGCTATCGAGGCTGCTGGTGGCCTCATCCAATATTAATATTTCAGGGTTTTTGAGCACAGCCCTGGCCAGGGCTATCCGCTGGCGTTGGCCTCCTGATAATTTTACCCCCCGGTCTCCTACCAGGGTTTCATACCCTTCGGTAAAACCGGTAATAAACTCATGGGCATTGGCGGTTTTAGCAGCTAAAATTATTTCAGCATCTGTAGCCCCAGGTTTACCATACCCAATGTTTTCTTTGATACTCCCTCCAAATAATAAAATTTCCTGGGGCACAAAGGCAAACAACTTACGATAGGCAGTGGTATCCATATCTTTTATATTTTTTCCATCCAATAGAATGGAACCACTGCCTGGTTCATAAAATTTAAGAAGCAAACTGGCCAGGGTAGATTTGCCCATACCGCTTGGGCCCACTATGGCTATTTGCTTACCTTTTTCGATCGTTAAGTTTAAATTATTAATGATGGTTTGCTCAGGCCTGGAGGGATAAAAAAACGATGTATTTTTGAAGGAAATAGATTTTTCAAAAACAGGTTTTTCTGTTTCTAACGCTTTATTAATACTAACTTCTGAGGTTTCTTTCAAAATTTCCTTAACCCGCTGGGTAGCCCCAATTGATTTTTGAAGTTGGGTATAGTTTTCGGCAAACCCAGCCAACGAACCCGCAATAAACATACTAAAAAATACAAATTTATTCAAGGTTCCTATTTCCATTAAGCCTTGCTGAACCTTGCTTAGCCCAACCCAAAGCACCAGGGTAATGGCACCGAACATAAGGAACATAACGGTACCTGCAAAAGCCCCGCGAAACCCTGCATTGCGAATAGCTAAAGCCACCACTTGTTTTAATCCCTGGCGGTACCTCGCTATTTCAAAAGGCTCATTGGTAAAGGATTTTACACTACTAATGCCTTGTAATGATTCTTCTAAAATAATGGAGGTTTTGGCCAGTTCATCCTGAGTTTTGCGGGCATTGTTTTTAATTTTTTTACCAAAATAAAAAGCGAAAGCAATGATAAGTGGCACCACACTTAAAAACCACAAGGCCAAATCGGGAAACATTATTAATACATAGGTTAAACCCCCTGTTAATACAATAGTTTGCCGTATTACATTAGATAAAATAGTACTTAAGGTATCTTGTATATGGGATAAATCGTTCGATATCCGGCTTATCAATTCCCCTACCCTGTTTTGATAAAAAAAATCAACCGGAAGGGTAATTATTTTTTCATACAATTTTACCCGTATATCAGCCACCGCTTTTTCACCCACTTCGGCAAACCATTTTATACGGAATAAGGCCAATACCGAAACCGAAAAAATTAAGATGGCCAGTACAATAAACACATGTTTAAGAGAGGAACCAAAATAGTTGGAAGGTTTATTATGAACGGCAATATTTATCAAATCGCCCAGTATGGTAGGAAACAAGAGAGATAACCCACTGGTAAGAGCCAAAAAGATAAGACCAATAATAAACTTGAGCCGGTAAGGTTTTACAAACGAAAAAATAAAAAAAGCATCCTTTAAATTTTCTTTATTGAATCGGGCTTTGGGAAGGTCTTCTTCCATTTTTCCGGCGGAGTTAAATCGTGACATAAATAGGGAGGCAAAGATAGGAATTGGGAATGGCTAATTGTTGATGGTTAGTGGTTAATGATTAATTGGTAATTGGTAGATGTGAATGATTAGTTATTAATGAGATTTTGCACATGTTTAAGGGCTTTCTATATCTGGCTAAAGCTCTTCGGTTCATGTTTAAGAAACTTCGGTTCATGTTTAAGGGGTTTCGGCACATGACTAAGGATTTTCACTAAAAGACTAAGGAGCATCGGCCAAGGACTAACCCCTTGCGATGGAGGACTAATGATTTACGGCCAAGGACTAATGATTTTCGGCACATGACTAAGGCTTTTCACTAAAAGACTAAGGAATCTCGGTGCATGACTAACCCTTTGCGATGGAGGACTAATGATTTACGGCCAAGGACTAATGATTTTCACTAAAAGGCTAAGGAACCTCGGTGCATGACTAACCCATTGCGATGGAGGACTAATGATTTTCGGCACATGACTAAGGATTTTCACTAAAAGACTAAGGAACCTCGGTGCATGACTAACCCCTTGCGATGGAGGACTAATGATTTACGGTCAAGGACTAATGATTTTCGGCTCATGACTAAGGATTTACGGAGTCGGAAATCCTTAGTCCTCTGGTTATGATGCTCAGTCCGATGGTGATGAGGGTTAGTCCTTGGCCGATGCTCCGCAGTCATGTGGCTATGCTCCTAAGTCATTTGCCAAGGAGTGATAGTCATTTGCATCAAAGCCATAGTCGCTTAGCGACGTTGATTAATCATGCACTGCAAAGAGTTAGTAATGTACCAAAAATACTTAACCATTTGCCAAAGCATCTTAGCCTTATAGCGAAGATTGCCAGCCATGTATCGAAGCACTTTAATCTTTAGCCACAAAGCCTTAAACAGGCGGCCATCGGAGGTAATCGTTTTATTAATAACATTAATCCTTGGGTAGATGGCTTTAGCTATATGCCCATAAGGATTAAAAAATTATCGAAGATACCTGGCCATGTACCGATGCTCTTTGGCCATGCTCTATTTGAGGGCTTGCTGCAATTGAAGGAAGAAGCAAGGAAGGAAAGTTGATTTTGATGATGTGTAAATTGGAATATATTTGTACACATAAAAATGGCTATTTATTACACAAAGCCAACCAACGGGTGTTGGATATGTGCCATAGAGTGACACATATCTGTAAGTTAGAACCAATATTAAAAATCAACAGTAAATATGAATACAAAAATATCTCTTCTGTTCACTCTTTTGACAATCATGGGGGTGACCTTAAACGCCCAACCACCAGCCGGAGCAGTTGCGGCTAACCCAAACATTATTTATTATGCAGGTGGTAGTTGTATTTTTTATGATGTAAATAGCAATCCATTGCTTTCGGTAGATGCCAACGAAGCAGGCTGGTCCGCAACACCCGCAAAAGCTGCATGGGTGGTGGTAACACCTAATAGTGGTGGTTATTATGAATTTCCAAATTATTCAGCCAATGCCCCAACTTGCAACAATGCACAGTATGTGCAGCCGTTTTGGAAATCGGATACTATCTTTAACGAACTGGTTTTATTGTCAGGTATAAACAGCACAGCCAAATTGATGTTTAACCCACAAAAAATAATCTCAGTTACCAATTATGATTTCTCCAAATCATTTGCGGTTAATACTGACTATACCGTAAGTGGCCGAACAATTACCCAAAAATCTGCACAAGTTTCTGCAACCTATGCACAAAAGGGTGGCAAAAAAGGCAACGGACAATCCAATGGATTGATGAATACGAATCCCACTTCCTGGACCTGTGTTACTTATATCCCCAATCGGTCAGACTGGGGCGGCAGTAGTGTTTTTAGTGATAAGAGCACAAAACTACCCAAGACTTTAGCTAAACTCAAAAATAAACAGCCTGTTGTTATTCAAGCGTATGGAATGAGCATTACCGCTGGTTTAAATGTAAGTGGTTTTGCTGGAGACGACAAAAACTTCACACCCACAAAACCGTATATGCATAGTTACGTTGACTTAATGGGTGAGGCATTGCAAAAGAAATTTGGAAGTACAGTCAGTATGATTAATGGCTCTTGTGGCGGAAAAACAGTTGCTTGGATCAATCAATATTGCACCAGCATGGTAAATCCTAACAATCCTGATTTGGTATTGTTGGATATGGGGATGAATGATATCTGGGGCACGAGCAATGATTCTTTTAAGGCGAGAATGCAATCCTGTATCAACAAAATAAAAGCGGCTAACCCAAATGCGGAATTTATTTTGGTAGGCAATATGTTGCCCGATGTAAATTCTATAGGTTCTCCTTCCAACGGTGATGTTTTAATGTATGGTTTTCTACAACAACTAAAATCACTTGAAACAACGGGGATTACTGTATTCGATATGACTACGATGTCGGACAGTATTTACAAAAGAAAAGGTGCCATTCACTGCACTTCCAATTCTCTGCACCCCAATGATTATTTGGCAAGGTGGTATGCCCAGGGTTTGGTAGATTTATTTGGCAATGCCTCTTCTGGCAACATCGGAAAAACCTATTATGTAAATACAACAGGATCAAATGGTGACGGATTGTCAAAAGCTACGGCATGGACATCTTTAACCAAAGTAAATGCTGCAACTTTCAATCTGGGTGATAGCATTTTATTTGAAGGAGGGAAAACATTTAATGGAAATATTGAAATAGACAATACAGATGGCAATGATGCCCTGAAACCCATTGTATTTACCACCTATGGCAGTGGCAACGCAACAATAAATAATACGTCAACAACGAAATGTGGATTTAAAGCAACGAATACACAGGGCTTGCATATTTCAAATTTGATATTTGCCGGACCGGGCAATGGAACACAAAAGGATATTGATGGTATATTATTTTATACAACCAATAACTCAGGTTATTTATCTAATATTTCCATTAAAAATGTGGAAGTAAGTGGATTTGGATACTGCGGTATTCGTTTTTATTCTAACTGGTCGGCCAGTGTGAAGGCGGGTTACAAAGATGTAATCATTGACAATTGCATAGTGCATGACTGCCGTGAAAATGGAATTACAACTTTTGCCTATGATGACCAAAATACAAACTTTTATCACCACAAAAACTTTAAAATTACCAATACCAAGGTGTATAATATTACCGGCTATGCTGCATCCTCGCATAAAGGAAGTGGTATT
>JBJXDS010000215.1:0-4232 GCA_046154525.1 Bacteroidia bacterium | reverse complement strand
GGCGTATTCTTTAGTTTCAAGGTAAAATATACCTCGATCAAAAAATAAATGTGCATCGGTGTTATTTAATTTTATGGCGCTGGTAAAATCTTCGATAGCAGCACTGTATATTTCTAAAGCTGCATACGATTCTCCCCGTTTTAAAAAAGCAATATAATTATTTCGCTCATTTATTAAATAAACATTAAAATCTTCAATCGCCCTTTTATAGTTGCCTTTAACAAAATAGTAATTGCCACGGGTTAAAAACAATTCAATGTTATCAGGGTCCAGATCTATGGCCTTGCATATATCATTTATGGCTCCTAATGTATCCTGCATTCTCAGTTTAACCGAACTTCGAGTTGAATAATCAGATGAAGATGAGGGATTGAAACTTAAATAGGTTACCAAGTCCTTGTCAGCAAGGTCCAAAAAGTTAAGTTTAGCAAGTGTATTACTTCTTGCAAGATAACCATCCGGATCGCCGGGTTTAAGATTTAAGTACCTATTAAAATCTTTTAAGGCACCTTCGTAGTCCTTGGTAAGATAATGTATAAATCCTCTGTTAAAATACCCATCCACTAATGTTGGTTTAAGGCTCAATGCACTATTTATATCTTTATAAGCGTCTGGAAATGAAAGTAATTCGCCATACACTGAACCCCGGCCAAGGTAGGCTTCAGCCAAATCTGGGTCCATACCAATTGCTGCTGTATAGTCTTTTATTGCCCCTAACATATTCCCCTCTTCCATTTTATTATTGCCACTTTGCACCCAGTCCTCGGCCGACTGCGAAAAGGCTGTGCTCACCATCAAACTAATTAAAATTATGGATGTAATTTTTCTTACCATAGTTGGCTAAATTAATAGTAACAAAGCTAAGGGCTATTGATTTTATTAATCCACTAATTCTAACTTCTTATTTCCACACTGTGCCCATTATTTACATATTATTGTACATCGGTTTTCTATTTACGTCAATAATACGGGTTTAAGATTATCCATTCTTTCAAAAAAAACTTACTAACTTGGGAATAGTGTTAACATTATTGAACAAATTAGGTACCTGTTTATATATATTTTTTTAAAAATGTTTTTTTTACAATAAAAATACTGATACTTTGTACTACTAAATGAGGCTTAATTACTTTAAAATTACAACGTTTGTATTTATTTTAACTACCTGGCACAATATTTGGGCTGCAGATAGTAGTAAATATAGCGATAAAAACTTTTTGATTAATCAGTTTTATTCGTTAACCGAACAGGCAAGTGGCAGCCAAGCCAAATCATCCTATCTTAATAAACCAACTAATCAAAACCAGTCTTACATTATTTCTTTTTATAAAACGAATTTAAAAAAAGCCCAGACAGACAAAAATTTAAGGGACGAGGTAATTTGCTTTTACAATTTGGGATTAGCGTATTACTGGGGTGGTGATTTTGTAAATTCACTTAGTAATTTAAGAAGTGCCCAACAAAATTCAACAACAAATGAATGTAGCGATATAAAATACTCTGCTAAAAGTTTGGAAGGACTAATTATTGGTCTTCAAGGGAATATTGAAGGTGGTTTTGCCTTATTAAAAAATGCAAAAGACTGTTTTAATAAAAATAATTATCAAAAAGGGATTTCAGATTCTTATAATTATTCAGGTGTATTAAATTTCCAAAAAGGCAATTATCAAATTGCTTTTGATGATTTTTTTGAATCACTTCGGTTGAAAGAAAAAGCCAAGGATGAGAAGGGAATTGCCGAAACCAAGCTAAATATTATTACTTTTTTGATATCATTGAACCAGGGAGGTGATGCCATTGTGTATGCAAAAGATGTTTCTGACTATGCCGATAAACAAGATGATCAAAGGGTAAAAGCTTTGGCCATTAATTATTTAGGGGAAAGCTATCTTTTAGAAAAAAACTTTTCGAAAGCGAATATGTATATTATTGCTTCTAAAAAAATGAATGAGAAGCTTGATAATATGTTTGGAATTATTCAAAACAAAAATGCACTTGGATTATTGGCCATAGAAATGGGCGAATACGAAAAAGGAGTAAGTATTATTAATGATGCGCTTGTGACTCAAAACAAACTCCAAAATAAAATATATCAACCTTATTCTAACTATCTTTTGGGGTATCTTTATCATAAATGGGGCAATAATAACAAAGCTATTTTTTATTTAAACTCAGCGCAAACGCTAGCCGAAAACCTAACAAAGATTCCAGTTTTGCAAAAGGTTTATGAACTAATCGAAAAAATTTACACAGATAATGGTGATTTTAAAAATGCGGCTTTAACCACCCAAAAATTAAAAAGGCTAAATAAAACCATAAATGCCCTATCACCTAATCAACAATTTAAAAAATTAGAGGCTACCATGTCCAAAGCCGAAAGGGAAAAAATTCTGCTGGAAAATGAAGCTAAAAATAATCAGGAAACCAATGAAATAAAAATGGATAAACTGAAAATGTATTCACTTTCAGCCATCGGTATTGGATTACTATTTATAGTAGGTTTACTTGTGTATCAGGTTCAAAATAAAAAGAAAGTAAATAATACACTTACTAAAAATAATCAACTTATAAATGCTAAAAATGAAGAATTAAGGCGCTTGAATAATCATCTGGAAGAGGCCCGTCGTCGTGCAGTAGTAGCTAACGACGCCAAATCAAACTTTCTGGCAGTTACCAGCCACGAAATTCGTACCCCAATGAATGGGATTATTGGCATGTCGTCTCTTTTGCTGGAGTCGGAATTGAGCGAAGAACAACGAAAATTTGTAAACAGTATTCATAAAAACGGCGAAAATCTCTTGATAATTCTGAACGATATTTTAGATTTTTCAAAAATTGAAGCAGGAAAAATTGACATTGAAGACAAATCTATTAAACTTGATGATTTGTTTGATGAAGTATTAACCATTTTTGCCAAACCAGCCGCTGATAAACATATTGATTTACTAAAGGAAATTTCAGAACATGCGCCACATTTTATTAAAGGTGATGTTTTAAGATTGCGCCAAGTACTTATTAATTTGATAAGTAATGCTGTTAAATTTACTACCGATGGATATATAAAAATAAAAGTAGACCGACTGGAGGAACGCAATGAAAATGGAAAAATATTTAATAAAGTTCGCTACTCAGTAATAGACCAGGGCATAGGTATATCGGAAGAAAAACAAGAGAAGATATTTGAATCGTTTGAACAAGAAGACTCATCTACTACCCGAAAATTTGGAGGAATAGGGTTAGGATTAAGTATATCGAAACGCTTGATAGAATTGATGGGTGGAACCATTGGTATATATTCGGTAAAGGGCGAGGGAACCACATTTTATTTCGATCTTCTCTCTGAAATCCCTTCTTTTACACAAACTCAGGAAGATGCAAAAGACGATGTGGCCCCTATTAAAAATGAATTATTAGCTGCTTCATACCCTTTAAAAATAATGGTGGCTGAAGACAACCCTTTTAATAAAATGTACATTGAAAAACTATTTGAAAACTTTGGTTATAAAAAAATAGCCTTTGCCGAAAATGGAGTGGAAGTATTGGAACTTATAAAAACCGCTACTTTCGATGTTATATTTATGGATATACAAATGCCCGAAATGGATGGACTAGAAGCAACTGCCAAAATTTTGGAAATGAATTTGCCTGATCAACCAATAATAGTGGCCTTAACAGCAGATGCCCAAGGAACCAATGGCGACTATTATATAAATAAAGGTTTTGATGAATATTTAGGTAAACCTTTTAAGGCCGATGAACTGAAACGGATGCTTGAAAAAGTGAGTAAATCAAAAAAGGTAACTGCCTAAACATATTTTTTTAGCAACCCATTTATGGCCTTGGCCTTCACCATCATTTCGTAATATTCTTCATCAGGGTTCGAATCTATTGTAATAGCACCGCCTGCATAATACGCCAATTTTTGAAGTTCAGAATCATAAAAAATAGTTCGAATCAAAACATTAAAATCCATATTTCCGGATGGATCAATGTACCCCAAGGCACCTGAGTACCATTCACGGTTTGATTTTTCAAATTTTTCAATCCATTGCATTGCTGAGATCTTAGGGGCCCCTGTCATGCTACCCATTGGAAAGGTAGCATTTATAGCGTCTTTCCATGTATATTTCTCCTCCATTTCCGAACTAATGGTAGAAACCAGTTGATGAACATGGCTATAACTATAAACTCCAAACAATTCATTTACTTTTACCGAACCGGCTTCTGCAACT
>JBJXDS010000214.1:0-4776 GCA_046154525.1 Bacteroidia bacterium | reverse complement strand
ATTAAAACGGTTGAAAATAATTTCGAGGTAAAAAGAATTTATCAAAAAGTTTATTTCCCAATGAAAATGAATAATATTGGAGTGTAAATCCGTTATTGATTTGTTGTACCGCTTAATCCTTTGTTTTGTTATAAGTTTCCCATTTCTGCTTTTGGCACAAAGCAAAGATAATGTGATGTTTGAAACCGGGCAATTTAAAAAAGTAAAGCAAAGTGATTTGGCAGATATAACTCGCGTAATAACAGAATCGGAAATTAGATTACGAGGAGCCAATAACCTAAAGGATATTTTATTAATGGAAACCGGAGGGATTTTTAATTATGATGCCATTAAAGGCTGGCAATTTCAATGGCATGGAAGCACAAAGGGAAATATATTATTTTTGATAGACGGGTTACCCTTTCGTTCTGTTCAGTTTGACGAAATGGATTTACAACAAATTCCGTTGGATAATATTAGCCGCATTGAAATAACCGAAAACCCTCAAGGGGTAGCTTATGGTAGCTCGGCTATAATGGGAGTTATTAATATTATTTCAAAGGTTACTCAGGCCAAAGTATACAAACCATCGTTTCGTTTTCAGGGATACAATCCCGGAAGTTCATATGTTAATGCTAATATTGGCCGTCGCACTACCGAAAATTTCTTTCGTTTAAATTCATCGGTTGACGCATTTGCCGGAAGGCAGGGTAATGATTCGGGGAGAGTATTACAATGGTTGCCATACACACGGGTTACCAATCAACTTTTCTTTTCCCATAAAATCCTTCAATACATGGATGTATCCTTTGGTTTTAATAATCTTTATGAAAGTAAAACCCAATTGGGGTACCCATATCCACAAACGGTAAGGGCATATGATCGCGAAACCAAAACCAATAATAATTCGTTTTATGCCGGTATTAAAGGCAAACTTACCCAGTATTATAATTTACAGGGAGATTTGCAATTAATGGATTATAAACGAAACAATACCTTATTTCTAAAAGATATTTTAACTGCTGAACAAAAGGCCGTGAACGACACCTCGCTTAATGATACAATACATTACAGCTTGGTTTACAGTCGATGGGTTTTATCGCAAAGCGACAAAAATAAGGACTTTGATTATCAGGCTGGGTTTGATATTGCAAGCACTCAAGATCGGTATAAGCCTACTGTAAATAACGTAAGGCAGGTTAATACTACCACAAGTTTATTTTTAAACTTACGGTATTCGGGTTTAAAAAATATATTATTTTATGGGGGGTTCCGGTTACCTAATAGTGCCAAATACAATACCAAAGCACTTTGGGATGCAAAATTGAATTACAAATTTACACCTGCAGTAAGTTTTAAATTGATGGTGGCCCGTAGCACTAAAGCACCAACATTCGATCAAATGTTTGCTACATATCTTACCAATGGCTATAGCATAAAACGAAACCTTAACCTCACAGATGAAAGTGTAATGTCATACCATTATTCGTTATTGATAAGAAAAGAAAATCTCACAGCCGAAGCGGGATTTTTTAATTATTTTTTTAAAGACGGAATAGAACTTGTAGCTGACAAAAACACTTCAGGCCGTTTGGTTCATAAAAACATAAGCAAGAAAAAAACTCTAGGTACTCGGATTAATATTGCCTATCAAAGTTACTTTATGGATCTAAATTTAAGAGGGGTACTTACCGGTAATAATTATTTTGCCAACTTATTTGACGAACAATTATACTATAATGAGCTATACTCAAACATTGCCATTAAAATTCCCAGATATGGACTTAGTTTCTGCTACACTGGCAAACTCACATCAGAACGGGGATATATGATTTTGGATGCGGCAAAAGGCACTCAAACTTTTTTTAACGAAAAATTTTATTTGGCCGATGCCATTGTTGAAAAATCTTTTGGTAAAAAAACCCTAATAATTAGAGGTGGTATAAAAAATATTGCTAATATTAAAAATTTAAGTAGTTCTTTTCGACCTGATATAAATTCCAGTAATCCGCAACCTCAACCTTTTTTAACTCCGTTAATTGGTGGTAGAAATTATTTTATTGAATTAAATATTAATATTTAACTTTGGAAAGGTGATAAAACAGAAAGACCTATTAAATGACACGATGAAGAAACCTATGGAACTTTTTAAACCATCGGATTTTTGTGGTCGAACATCAAAGGACATAAAATTCGACTTCATTTTTCTTCGTTTTCTCGGTGCCTCATTTTTAAAATTAGCCGTCTGCAGTATTCTTTTCTTTTCATGCGAGGAGCCTAAAGATTCTATTACGGTGATAACTGACCCTGAGTTTCAATCTATAGAAATAAATGCAAACCAATTCGCCACTCATTACTACAGCTTAGGTCAGAAAAAAACGATTTCCTCCAATAAAATTACCGATTGGGATTTGCGGTTTTGTGCCCAAAACGATAAATACTATATCTATCTGAACACCACCAAAAATATGAGGATAGCCAGATATGACGGTAATTTTTCAGATACTATTGCTGCAGCCGATATTAAAAACTGGCAGCTTGATATTATGAAGAGCGGCAAATGCATGTCAGCCATGGGAAACTGGGGTGATTTTTCTTTTAGTAATCCCAAATCGTTTGGTTATACCTATATTATCGATATGGGGTATATAAATTTTGTTAATGAATTTGGATATTTAAAAATAGAAGTGTTAGGATTTACTAACGGGCATTATACTTTAAAATTTGGATTGCTAAATGATCCAAATGGTGACACCATTGCCATTGAAAAAAAGAACGAGTTTGACTATATGTACCTGCAGCTTTTACCAAAAGCCAAAGTAGTGAACATTGAACCTCCATCTTCTCAATGGGATTTGGTGTTTACCCAATACGGCCTGTCGAGTCAGGTAATAAAAAACGGAACTATAGTAGATACTGGATTCACCTGGACTGATATGATACTGCTAAACAGCAACGGAAGAACCATAGCTGTAGATACATTGAAAGAGTTTGATAAAATTACGTTTTGGGATGCCGAAAAATATATTTATGATAATGCTATCGATTATATTGGTAACAAATGGCGGTTTTTTAATTTTCAGAATAAAGCATACGAAGTCACAAAAAAGAATATTTACGTAGTAAAAAAATCGGACAATCGAATATATAAAATTGAACTAAAATCGGTAGACAAATCAATTCCGGGAATTACCAAGATTGGGTTTAAAGTTAAAAATTTGTAGAGTGTTTTTCAATAGATTAAAAACCGTTTTGGCTATTTTTTTACTCTGTTGTTACTTTTTGGGTCTAAAAATAAAAGCCTAAATAACTATAAACTGTTATTTAGGCTAAATTCTGTGCTCCCCCTGCTGGACTTGAACCAGCGACCCTCTGATTAACAGTCAGATGCTCTAACCAGCTGAGCTAAGGAGGAATTTTTAAAGGACTGCAAAAATAATAATTATTACTTTTTAGTCAAGGTTTTTATTAAATATTTTAAACCGTAGCTGTAACCGCCTTGGAATATCGCTTCCGGTCGGTTTCTTTAAGGTATATTTTCCGCAATCTTATCGATTTTGGAGTTACCTCAACATACTCATCGGCCTGTATATATTCTAATGCTTCTTCCAATGTGAATTTTACCGCTGGGAAAATTCTTGCTTTTTCATCGGTACCTGATGCACGAACGTTACTTTGTTTTTTAGTTTTGGTTAAATTTACAACCAAATCACCCGGACGAGTGTGTTCTCCCATTATCTGACCTTCATACACAGGTTCTCCCGGATCTACAAAAAAGGTTCCTCTGTCTTGTAAATTATTGATACTGTAAGGGATGGCATTTCCGTTATCCATGCTAATCATTGAACCACTTATTCGGCTTGGAATATCCCCCTTATAAGGTTCAAAACCGATAAAACGATGGCTCATGATTGCTTCTCCGGCCGTGGCAGTTAATAATAAATTTCTTAAACCAATTAATCCTCGTGATGGAATGTGATAACTTAAAATCATACGGTCACCTTTTGGATTCATTCCTTTCATTTCGCCTTTGCGTTGGTTTGCCATCTCTATGGCTTTGCCTGCAACATCCTCCGGTAAATCAATTGTAAGTTCTTCAATCGGTTCACATTTTTTACCATCTACTACTTTAATAATTACTTGTGGCTGGCCTATCTGAAGCTCATAGCCTTCACGTCGCATAGTTTCTATTAATACAGATAAATGCAAAATGCCTCGCCCAAAAACAATAAACGTATCGGCTGTTCCGGTGTCTTCCAATCGCATAGCCAGGTTTTTTTCCAATTCCTTCTCAAGGCGATCTTTAAGGTGACGGCTGGTTACATATTTTCCTTCCTTACCATAAAAGGGGCTATCGTTAATAGTAAAAACCATGCTCATGGTGGGTTCGTCAATAGAAATTCCAATCATCGCCTCCGGATTTTCAACATCACAAACTGTATCACCAATCTCAAAATTTTCTAAACCAAAAATGGCACAAATGTCTCCTGCTTTTACTTCGCCTATTTTCATTTTGGCAAAACCTTCAAATACAAAAAGATCTTTTATTTTATTTTTAACAATCGTCCCATCTTTTTTAATTAATGAAACTGTCTGGCCTTGTTTAATGGTTCCTCTGTTAACCCTTCCAATGGCAATACGACCTGTATAGCTGCTATAATCTAGGGAGGTTATTTGCATTTGCAAAGCTCCTAGTTCAGGCTTGGGAGCAGGAATATATTTAATAATAGTATCAAATAAAGCTTCAATATTATCCGTTTCATTTTTCCAATCATAGCTCATCCATCCGTTTTTAGC
>JBJXDS010000213.1:0-2891 GCA_046154525.1 Bacteroidia bacterium | reverse complement strand
ATTACGTTATATGGACATATTATTTTTTTAAAAAATTAAAAATCAGGATTCACATGCTTTTTAAAAAATTTACGAAACATGGTTCCTCCAATATATATTTCCTTAACCTCCATGGTATTCAATTCACTTAACGTTGCTATATAAGGATTTTTATCCAAAACAATAAAATCGGCAAATTTCCCAACTTCCAAAGTTCCCGTTTCATTTTCCCAAAAATTGCCCATAGCGGCCCAAATACTCATTCCGGCAAAGGTTTCGGTTGCACTTAATGCTTCTTTTTTATTATATCCTTCTTTAGGCAATCCATTGGCATCTTGCCTGAATCTGGCTGCCCTGATGGTATAAAATGGAGAAACATACTCCACCGGAAAATCGGTACCCAAAGGCATAAATGCCGAACTGGCCAACAACGATTTGTAACAATAAGCCCCCTTCATCCTTGGTTTACACAATCTACTTTCGGCCCAGTGCATATCGCTGGTGGCATGGGTTGGCTGCACCGATGGGATTATAGAATACGTTTCAAAATAATGCCAATCCGTGGGATCTACCACCTGGGCATGTTCAATTCGCCAACGACGTTCGTTGGTGGTAGTTTTCAAAATTTTGCTGTATGCCTTTAGCACCATAGCATTAGCCGAATCGCCAATAGCATGGGTACAAGCCTGAAACCCTTTATTATATATATGTGTCAATAAACTATCCAACTTTATGGCGTCTATTAACTGTAAACCATAGTTGGTTTTATCATCACAATAGGGCTGTTTGAGCAATGCCCCGCGTGAACCCAAAGCCCCATCAGAGTATATTTTTACACTTTGGCATTTTACTTTTTCATTCACTATTGCCCCATTTTTCTCCAAATAATCCCAGGTTTCTTTTTCTGGATTGGCCATAAGGTAAAATCGCATTTTCAATGCTCCGGCTTTGCAAAGGCTATCAATCAATAAAATATCTGCTATGGGCAATCCGGCATCCGTTACCTGGGTAAGCCCATTTTTTAAACATTCATCCTGTGCAGCCAACAGCCATTTTATTTTTTGTGCGGTAGTATAAGTTGGTATTTTATTTTCTACCAATTGGGTGGCATTATCCACCAATACCCCGGTTAGTTTTCCTTTGTGGGTTAGCAATTTTCCTCCTTTAATTTTTGAATTTGTACTTACCCCTGCATAATTCAAAACATTACTACTTGCTATCACAGCATGGCCGTCTACCCTGCTCAGCACTATGTATTTATTGGGAAACAGGCTATCCAATAATTTATTGTCGGGGAATTCTTTGCCCGGCCAATTGTTTTGATCCCAGCCCCTGCCCTGTATCCATTGGCGTTCGGGGTGGGCTATAATAAATAATTTTACTTTTTCTACTGTTTCTTCCCAGCTTTGGCTACCCCAAAGGCTGGCCTCGTCCATAGCTTTTCCCAATCCTAAAAAATGGCAATGGGCATCAATAAACCCGGGCAATACCACTTTTTTTTGCATGTCAATTATCTGGCTGGATTTATATTCCTTTTTCCATTTATCATTTTTGTATAGGGCCACAATTTTCTTATCCCTAATTACCATAACTGTGTAGGTTGGGGTATATGGTCCCGAAATTATTTGGGCGTTGTAAATAATTAAATCGGCCTGTATTAATGTTGAATCTTTGGTTTGAGCAAAACAGACCTGGGTAAGTAACAAAAAGGAGATGAGTAATTTCATTGATGCAAAAGTGTAATTATAAATTAGGATTTCATAATTGGGTAAGTTGAAATTGATTCTAATATAATTTTAATAATTTTACTCAGATTTGTCTTACCTGGAAAATTAGAAAACATCGTTTCGAAACTAAATGATCCTAAACTTTAATATTTAAATGATTTGGGTAAAGCTTTAATTGAAAATATTCCGATTTGTGCAGAAACAAATCAGGACTAAAAACTGGAAAAGATTAAACCTCTATCCCTCCTGAATATACCAATTCAGCCGGGCCACAAAGCCAGGTATTACTGTAGGTATTATCTTTAAAATCAAATTTTACCTTTAACTGCCCACCTACGGCATTTACGTCTATACAATGACTGCCAGAGTTTTTATTAAACAAAGAATGATAGGCAATGGCAGCGGCTGTAACACCCGTTCCACAACTTAAGGTTTCGTCTTCCACACCCCGTTCGTAGGTTCTTATTGAAATATCATTTTCACCATCCACTCCCACAAAATTGATATTTATTCCTTCTTTTTTAAACTGGCTGCTATACCTTATTTCTGCCCCCTTCTGCCTAACATCTATTTCCAAAATATTAAGTTTTGGATCAATAAATAAAATGAGATGAGGTGAGCCTGTATTTACAAAAGCCTTATTTATTAAAGGCAATTCCTTTTGTGAAAAATTTAAATCCAAAATTTGAGGCTGGTGCATCTTCAAATTGATAATGTCACCATTAATTTCAGCCAAATGCTTACCATCGGTAGAGTCTAAACTAGTTTTGTTTTTATCAATAATTCCTTGATCCATAGCAAACCTAACCGCACAACGGCTGCCATTACCACAAAAACTTTTGCTACCATCGGGGTTATAAAAAATCATTTTAAAATCGGCGTCAATTGATTTTTCTATTATTATCAATCCATCACTACCAATTCCAAAATGGCGGTCGCATAGTTTCAAGGCAAATTCGGGGGAATGGGATAACATTTGGTCACAATTATTTATTAAAATAAAATCATTACCGGTTCCATGATATTTCCAAAAATTGTGTTTCATTTAATAATTAACTTATTTAAACTTTTTTAAATAGAGGCATTACTTGATCTTCGATTCGCAATTTAGGTTAATTTTCCAAGGTCACATCGAACCGACTGTTTAATTCAAGTTTGGTTTCAACTTTTTACTAAAGAGATCGG
>JBJXDS010000212.1:0-14418 GCA_046154525.1 Bacteroidia bacterium | reverse complement strand
ATTTTCATAATATTCAACATTGGATTAAGCAGCAGTTTCATATTAGCTATTCCGATCAGGATAAATATTTAAAGCAGGCTACAAAAAAATCGTTAGATAATGGCGGATCAGCAGTTGGAAGTACTTTAAGCTCATTTACCGATGCACTGCTTAATTTTGTTTTAATACCGATTTATACATTTCTATTACTGCTTTACAAGGATTTATTTGTTGGGTTTTTATTCAAATTGTTTAGCGAAAAAAATCATAAAAAATTACAGGATATATTGAGTAATGTAAAATTGGCCATCCATAGTTATTTAATTGGCATACTAACCGAAATGAGTATTGTGGCTACATTAACTACTATTGGTTTTATGATAGTAGGGATACAATACGCTTTATTGCTGGGGGTAATTACAGGTATTCTGAATTTATTGCCCTATGTAGGCATACTATTGGCGGGGATACTCAGTATTATTGCTACCCTCAGTGGTTCTACTGATTTGTCTATAATAGTTGGGGTTTTAATTGTAAATGTGGTAGTTCAGTTTATTGATAACAATTTTTTGGTGCCACTAGTTGTTAGCTCCAAGGTAAAGATAAATGCCTTGGTTTCCATTCTTAGTATAATTATAGGGGGAGCCATTGCCGGTGTGGCGGGTATGTTTTTAGCTATACCTATTATTGCCATTTTAAAAGTAATTTTTGATCGGGTAGATTTTTTAGAACCCTGGGGATTTGTAATGGGGGATAATTTATCCAAACCCAAAAAAATAGGAAAAATAAAAATACCTTTTTTTAAAAGGGGTAAACAAAAGGCAAAAAATTCCTAATCTTTTTTTCAACCACGGAAGCCTTTCCTTAAGCGAAGTCTACCGTGGCGGCTTCCGTATTGTATAGTAATCAATTATTACATAGATTTGTAAATCAATTATGGGATTTGAAACCATTGACATAAAAACTGAATTGGGCAATCAGGATATAAGAATACCTGAACGCATGAAAATTGATGATAATAAGGTGTATCTTAAAAAAGTAGGAAATGCCATATACATTATTCCTTTTCATAATCCCTGGCAAAATTTGTTGGAAAGCACCGATTTATTTACCACTGATTTTATGAATGAACGCAATCAGCCAGATAATCAAAAAAGAGAATCGTTTGATTAATGGAATATTTACTTGATACAAATATTTGCATTTATATAATCAAGCAAAAGCCACTTGTTGTTTTTGAAAAATTTAAGACCTTACAATTAGGGCAGGTTGGTATTTCTACCATTACCTTGGCCGAACTTCAATTTGGATTAGAGAAAAGTTCAAACCCCAATCAAAATAAAGAAGCCCTTGATAAATTTTTAATCCCAATTGAAATAGTTGATTTTGATTTTAATGCCAGTACAGAGTATGGTAGGATTAGAGCAAGTTTGGAAAAAAAAGGCCAATCAATTGGGCCTTTAGATACTTTGATTGCTGCTCATGCTTTAAGTATTGCCGCAACTTTAGTTACCAATAATGAAAAAGAGTTTAAACGGGTGGATGGATTGAAATTGGAAAATTGGATATTGAACTAAAATAAAGCAGCAAAATACTATACGTTGTGCAGAAGACTTCGCTTAAAGCGAAGTCTTCCGTAATTTTAAAATAATAAATATCTATTCGTAAATATCTTTTCTGTGACTAAGATCTATTACATCAATAACTAATTCTTTATCAAAAATATCATAAATAATTCTATAATTACCCACCCGTATGCGATAACCTCTTCTACCTGTAAGTTTTATATAGCCTTGTGGTCTTGGATTGGTTTCTAAATTGACAATGGCATTAAGAATAGGTTCGGCAATTTGGTCTGATAATTTATCCTATTGTTTTTGAGCCTTTTTGGATAATATAGCAATGTATTTAGCCATTTTTTTGTTTTCGACTTTTTATATAATCCGAAAGAAGAATACGTTCCCCCGTATCATTCTTTTTGGCTTCATCATAAAGCCGAATGTCTTCCATCATATCCAACTCTTCCATTAGGCTTTCAAATTCTTTGGCCGATAAAACAACTAACGATTTATTGCCTTCTGAATCTTTGATAAATTGGGGATGCAATGTTAACATGAATGGTGATTTTAAATTGTTAGGCAAATTTATTTAAAATTATTTGTATAAGTGAACTTAAATTTAAGGAAGCCTTTGCTTAAAGTGAAGGCTTCATTTTATTTTGGCGAAATAATTTTTAAATTATTCAGCATTCAAAAACACCCGAATAGCCTGAGTTCGGGAAGTTACATGCAGTTTTTTATAAATATTACTTATATGATTGCGAATGGTATTGGGGCTTACATTTAGTTTCATCCCAATTTCTTTGTATTCAAACCCATCTACCAATAGGATTAAAACTTCTTTCTCCCGCTCGGTTAAATGATACTCGGTGGTAGGTTTTTTATCTTTCGTATCGAGTTCAAGGGTTGAATTCATTAATAAATTTAAAGCCCTGCGGGCTATGCTGGGCGACATAGGAGCTCCTTCATCGTTCAGTAAATTAATAATGGCCTCTTTTATTTTTTCTATCGGTTCGTCTTTTAGCAAATATCCGTCAGCACCGGCTTTTATGGCATTAAATATTTTTTCATCTTCGTCAAAAATGGTAAGCATTAAATATTTTGAATTGGGGTAGCGTTCTTTCCCTTTGGCCACCGCTTCAATGCCATTCATTATTGGCATATCAATATCCATAAGCACCACATCGGGTTCAATACTTCGGCGGGCTTCCATCATTTTTTCCAAAAAATCGTTTCCGTTTTCGGCAGTAAATAATACTGTATAATTTTCAAACGCATCAAACCGTTCCTGCAACGCATTTCTCAGGCTTTTTTTATCATCCACTATGGCTATGTATGTCATCGCTTTATTTTTCATACAAAACTGCGTTACTCATTTTTGATATAAAATAGTGCATCTATACTATCAATTTGTAGGATACCCCGTTGCCTGGTTCCGACTTTAAATCCAGATTTACGCCAATTTCATTAGCCCGGCTTTTGATATTAGATAATCCGAAACCTTCTGTTTCTATTTGTTCCAAATCAAACCCAATGCCGTTATCACTTATTTCAATTTTAAAATTTTCATGGCCTGAAATTTCAATTTTTAATTCATCGGCCTTGGAATGTTTAAAGGCATTATTAATAATTTCCTGACAAATGCGGTAAAGATTAAGACCCACCACCGAATTTAATTTTATGTCCGTTTCTATTTGCTCATTAAACACAATATTGGTTTGGGTATTTCTAAACATGGTTCTGGCATATACTTTTAGCTTATCCGAAAAATCCTGAATGGTGATGGATTCATCGTTTATAGCCCAAATGGTTTCTCGCAAATTACTTATTACATTCCGCACCGATTCGTTAATGGTAGTTGTCAACTCTTTCCTTTTTTGTGTATCGGTTTCATTTATTCCATCCAAGGAATACAATACATACGACAATTGCCCACCCACATTATCATGCAAATCGCGGGATATGCGTTCTTTTTCTTTTTGAATCGCCTGGGTAGCTTCCAACTCCCTGTTTTTCTTTTTTAAATTTAAAACACTTATTCGCCAAAACACAGTGATGATAATTAATAACACACCAATAATCAAACCAATTATCGTTTTGTTTTTGGCATCAATATCAGCTTGGTTTAATTTGTTTTTTTGGGTCAGTAATTTATTTTCCGATTCCTTTTTTTCTGTTTTATATAGAGTTTCGTATTCGGCTATTTTGGTTGCCATTTCGCCGTGATACATCGAATCTCTTAATTCCATATACTTTCCCCAATACACGTTTAGTTCTGACTTATTGGTGGTTTGGATAATATCTAAAATCATACCTAAGGCGTATCTCCTTCCTTCCTTTTGTCCCATTTCTTCATAAATTTTTAAAGCATTTTTAAAAGCAGTTAAGGCTTTGGGATATTCTTTTTTTAGTTTATGAAATATTCCCCGTTTCATCCATGCAAAGGCTATCCATGTTTGGCTTTTGGAAAGTGCGGCATACTTTTCGGCTTCCAATAAGTACTTTTCTCCTTCTTTCAAATTTTTAAAATTGCCAAAATACAAGTCAGCCAATATTGCATTCACTTTGGATATACCACTATAATTTTTAGTTTTCTCAAGTGCTTCTTTTGATTTTAATAAATAAATAAGTGCCGAATCGGATTTCCCTAAATCTGTATACACCGCGCCAAGATTACTATAAAGAATATTTGCAAGTGAATCGCTCGGGCAGTTTTCCAACATTTTTAGACTTTTAAAAAAATAGGTTATTGCGGTTTGTTTGTGAATAATATAATACTCCATTCGCCCCACATTAAGTAGGGCCACTGCTATTTCTGGGCAATGCTTGTTATTTTCGGCTATTCGGAGGGCCTTAATACTGGTGATTAAAGCCTCATCGTATTTTCCAGTTTTAAATTGCTCGTCATAAAGTTTGTACAATTCTTTAATTGTTTTTTGGCCATAGCCTAATTGGCTTAATTGAATTAGTATCCATAAAAAGAAATGCTTTGCCTTAAAAACCATTAGGTCAAAAGTAAATTAATTTCTTAATTTCAAAAGGGTTCTTTTCTAATGCTTGTATAGTACATCTGCACTATTTCCTGAAAAATAAAGTGAGTTCATCTTTGTATCACAAAATTTAAAAACAAAAATTATGAAATCGCAGATTCACGAATTCCAAAAAATTAAAAACATGTTAATGAGTAAAACACAGAAACTTTTATCAATTCTAAGTATTGCCTTATTAAGCTTTACACAATTTACCATTGCACAAACCCCTTCTTGGAAATGGGTAAAATGGTCAGACGGAACCCAAACAACTGCAAAATCAGCTTGTGCAGACGCCTCCGGAAACTTGTATGCTACTGGTACATTTTATTCAACAACACTATTTGATACAACCAAATTGACTGCATTTCTAAATGGTGCCTTTGTCGTAAAATATTCCGCTTCCGGATCTCTTATTTGGGCAAAAATGATGGATAATACTTCAGTTAGTATGGACAGCAAAAGTATAGCGATTGACCCTGCAGGTAATCTATATGTGACAGGAGCTTATACAGGAACATTAAAAATAGCTACCAAAACCCTTACTGGTAGCGACCAGTATCTCGCTAAATTTGATAACAACGGGGTTATTCAGTGGGTAGTAAATACTTCAGCTTCCAATGGTGTATCGGCAAACAGTTCAGGAATATTTGTTGCCGGAGGAAATATTATTCAAAAATTTGATGCCACCGGGACTTTAGGCTGGACAATTACCGGAGTAAAAAGCAACCAGGGCTATACCAACTTTTTTTCTTTGGCAATAAATACTGCCGGAAACCTTGTTGTGGCCGGTGATATTAATGATAAATGGACCTTTGGAACAACCGTTGTCACTGGAGGAAACCAGAACATTATTTTAATGGAAGTGAGTGCCGCAGGAGTTGTGAACTGGGCAAAAGTATTTGGAAATAATATTGGTGGCAGTCATGCTCAGCACATTGCCATAGATGGTTCTGATAACATAATAATGACCGGAAAGATTGGCGGATTGGCTACGGCAACCTGTACTTTTGGTACCTTAACTCTTCCTGCAAAAAATTCCTATCTTGTAAAACTAAATTCAACAGGGGTAACGCAGTGGGGAACCGTAATGACCAATGCCGGAGATATATCCGGAAGTGGAGTTTATGTAGCAACTGATGCAAATGGGGCTGTTTATACAACTACCGGATTCGGTGGTTCAGGACTATCTGTTACTGACGGAGGAACTAAAACTTATGTTTCTTACACCTATCCCGGCGTTACGGCCCTTATTTTAAAATTCAATTCAGCCGGTGTATTTCAATCAGCCTTAACAAATAAAGGAAATACCACAGCCAACAATTCACGCGGTTTGGCATTGGCTGCAAATGGAACCTCGGTTTATTTTGCCGGAGTTTGTTCACCAACTTCAGAATGGGGAACCCTTTCCACACCCAGATATGGCTCTGTTTTTGCAAAAATTGACGGAACTTCATCTGGCGAAATCCGTTTTGAAAATTCTAAAACAGGTATTTCTGTTTATCCAAATCCTTCCACAGGTATTTTTACATTAGACATTAGAAATTCTGCTGTTTTATTAAATAGTAAACTAAGCATTGTAAACACATTGGGCGAAATAGTTTTTCAAGCAGATGTTAAAGAACAATTAACCAATTTGAATTTAGAGTGGTTTCCAAAAGGAATTTACTTTTTACAGGTGAGCACTGATAAAGGAATAACAACTAAAAAACTTATTGTAGAATAATTACATTTGCTATACCTAATCTCAATTAATATGAAAAAATTCATTGCTTTATTTGTCTTTATTTTAGCCTTTGGCCAGATAGTTAATGCTCAGGATTCATCTCCCAAAAAAGAAAAAAGAGTGAAAACAACCTGGACAGGCAATGGGTTTTTTCATGTTGGATTTAGACCGGGCAGTTGGGAAGTTAATAATTTTGCCGCCGTTACCGAGTCAGGGACTACCTATAAAAGTGGTGCAAAGGCTAGTAATACCCCAATTTATCTGTCGGTAGAACAAATTACACGGTTTGTGTATTGGAACATGGATTTATCAATGATGCTTGGTAAAAAGAAATATCAGTTTACTCAAAATCAAACCAAATCTTTTTTTAATGATGAACTGACCAACAATAAGTATCAAACAGTACAAGCTTCTTTCTTAGGGGCAGTAGGCTACTTAAAGTATGGTAGATATGGCGGCTATTTAGGTTATAGAATTGCCTATGATAATAATCTTATAAATTTTAATACCGGAACGTACATAGGCAGTTTTGGGGGGCAAAAGCAAGGGTTCAATTTTCATTTTTTTATGCCCATTAGAAAAAGCATGTTTCGCATGAGTTTTTATTTTGATAACATGAAAAATGATGAGGCTAAATTTAAAGCGAAAACAAAAGAATCGGAATACAATCTTTATGTACCGTTTAATAAAAGTAAAAGTTCAGGTTTGATGCTTCGGTATAGTAAAATGAAATATTCAACTCCGGATTATCATTCAGGGTTGAAAGGACTGAATGGCGGAACAGACTTAAAGTATAACAGGAATTATTTTCAAATTGGGTTTATAATTCCCATATTTAAGGACCTGGCCCCTGATGATTGTGTAGATTGTAGTGGAAAGGGGTATAATGTGGCAGCCGGAGAAAAATGCACAACCTGCGGTGGATCGGGTGGCAAGACCTGCGGCAACTGCAACGGGCAGGGGCTAATTGTAACCGATGTAACCAAAAAATGCGCTTATTGTCGAGGTACAGGAAAGGTAAATTGCAGCACCTGTGCCGGATTGGGTACCCTGGAATTATTAAAGAAAAACAGGTGTGATGTGTGTCATGGCACGGGCAAAAAAGTTAAAAAATAATTTAATTTACGGAAGCCTTGGCTTGGAGCCAGGTCTACCATTTAAACAATAGGAAGAATACATCCTTATCCTTTTTTGGGATATGCGGAGCATTTTATAATTCCTTAATTAAATAAATACTGGATTAACTATCAGAAAGGCTTGGTGGCGGTTTTATATCATTTTTTTGTATAACTGGTGGGGGTAAAAAATTACCAATATTTTTAAACAGGTTATAGGTTGATAAAATTTTTAAAAAGCCCGAGTCAATAAAAAGCCCGGGCTTTTTTATTTTTATCTTTTGTATCTTCGCCCCAAACATGGAACCACCTCTAATACTAATAAGCAACGACGATGGGATTACTGCCCCCGGCATAGCTGCCTTGGTGCAAAGTATGAAAAAGCTGGGACATGTAATAGTGGTAGCCCCTGATAGTCCTCAAAGCGGCATGGGCCATGCCATTACCATGAACCATCCGTTAAGGATGGAAAAAGTACATTTGTTTGATGAAGTGGAAGCTTACCAGTGTAGCGGTACCCCGGCCGATTGTGTAAAACTGGCCGTGGACAAAGTAATGCACCGCAAGCCCGATTTATTGGTTTCGGGTATAAATCATGGTTCTAATTCTTCCATTAATGTAATTTATAGCGGTACCATGAGTGCCGCCATGGAGGGGGCTATAGAGGGTATTAAATCCATAGGGTTTTCATTAAACGATTATAAGTTTGATGCCGATTTTACTGCTGCCAGCCATTATTCCAGTTTAATTGCTTCTCGCGTTTTACAAAATGGGTTGCCTACAGGTACTCTTTTAAATGTGAACATACCACCGCTTAGTCTGAAAGAAATAAAAGGACTAAAAATTTGCCGACAGGCGAAAGCAAAATGGGTGGAAGAATTTGATGAACGAACTGATCCTCATCATAGAAAATATTACTGGCTTACCGGTAAATTTGTAAACAGTGACCATGGCGAAGATACAGATGAATGGGCATTGGCCAACGGATTTGTGTCGATAGTACCCACCCAGTTCGATCTTACTGCTCATCACGCCATTGCCACCCTTAACACCTGGAACTTTTGAGAGTAAAAATCCCAATAAAACAATCACAAAAACGCGGTATAAACTTGGGGCTTTCCTCTTGGCCTTGATTTAATAAATAAAAATGAACCTACAGGTGAAACTAGAAAAACTTTGGATTGGACTGCTAACGGGTATAACAATACCAATTATCATTTTAACAATAATATATTTTGAAGAAAAATATAAATGCTCGTTTGTTGAATACATTGTTAGGGTTTACCAGGAAGGCTTTATGCCCACAATAATTCAATTTGGATTAATAGGTAACCTGGCTATTTTTCTTTTGACATTTAATACAGGTTTTACATTGTTGCCAAGGGGCATATTAATGGCTACAATATTTTATGGCTTGTTTATAGTGTACATGTATATTTGGTAAATAAGTGCTATGTTCTTTGTTCTAAGTTCTAATTATTCAGAGATTAATTTTAAAAGTTTCAAATTTCAAATTTCAAATTTCAAGACACTTTGAAATATTACATCATTTGCGGTGAAGCCTCCGGTGATTTGCACGGGGCCAATTTGATAAAAGCTATCAAACTGTTGGATACCGATGCCCAATTTAGGGTGTGGGGTGGCGATTTAATGGAAGCCGAAGGAGCAGTAAATGTTAATCATATAAAGAAACGGGCGTTTATGGGTTTTGTAGAGGTGATAAAAAATATTTTTAAAATCAGGGAATTTCTTTCCTTAGCCAAAAAAGATATTTTGCAATGGAACCCCGACAGGTTAATTTTTATTGATTATCCAGGATTTAATTTAAGGATAGCTGAATGGGCTCATCAGCGAGGAATAAAAACCCATTATTATATTTCGCCCAAAGTTTGGGCCTGGAATACCAAACGGGCTTTAAAAATAAAGCGAATTATTAACCATCTGTATGTTATTTTTCCGTTTGAAGTAGATTTTTATAAGCGATACAATTACACTGTTCATTATGTAGGCAACCCACTGGTCGATGCTATTGACGAATTTATGCCGGATGAAAATTTTAAAATTAAAAACCAGTTAAATGATAAGCCTGTCATAGCTCTTTTACCTGGCAGTCGCCAGCAGGAAATTGATACTATACTTCCTTTAATGCTAGATAGTGTGGAATCCTATAAAGAAAAATTTACAATAGCCCTAGCCGTGGCCCCCAATTTTGATAGTACTTATTTTAAAAATTTTGAAAAAATAAAAGATGTAAAATTTGTGTTTGGCGATACCTATAATCTTTTATCTGTGAGCCAGGCCGCTTTGGTTACTTCGGGCACAGCCACTCTGGAAACTGCCTTATTAAATGTTCCTCAGGTTATATGCTATAAAACCAGTTCGCTCAATTATGCCATAGCCCTCATGGTCATAAAAGTAAAATTTATTTCATTGGTCAATCTTATCATGAACCGTGAAATATGTAAAGAATTAATCCAAAATGATTTGACGCTTCAAAATATAAAATCTGAATTGGATAAAATAGTAAACGAACCCGGTCGTTCACAGATTTTTAAAAATTACAGAGAATTGAAAACGAGTGTTGGTGGTCCGGGTGCATCAGGCAGGGTGGCAAAGTTAGTTGTGTATGAAAAAAATTAGCATTAACAATACTTACTCCCTCTTTGACTTACACCTTGCGAAAAATTAATCCATTGGCCTCATGCCTCCTCTTTGAATCCAACTATTTAACATTTAATAATGATTAATTTTTTAACCTTCGTTACTAAATTATGATAACCCCTTGTTTCCCTGTAAACGGTACCGCCACAAAAAACTCCTTGGAAATGCTGCCCGGTACAAATTCGTACTTGCGTTCGTGAATGGCAGTGCCAATATAATAACTCAGCCAAAACCGGTTACTAAGATGAAAAATTTCTTCCACAATGGTTTCAAACGGTATGGCACATCGGGGTTTTACCGATTCCAAATAATGACGAAAGGTAGCTGTATGGATAGAATGGTTTTCGCTATCTACCCCAAATCCGGTTGAGTTTATAATCACATTTTCAAGCCTTTGGTCACTCAAATTAATAAAGTAAACCTTCCAGTCGTTTTCGGCAGCCGATTCTTTTACTATGGCTATTCCTATATCTTTTACCTCCTCGGCTTTTATGTCTTTGAGCATTGGGGCAAATTTATGGAAATTAGAAAATAGAAAATGGAAATTTAAAATTTGGGATTTAAAATTTCACCCTTTAGCATCACATTTGTTATTTGATTTTTAATTATTGTTATTTGATTTTCAATTTATTTATTTTCGGAAAATGATACGCTTATTGTGGTCGGCAATGGATAGTGCCTTATACCCTGTATTAATGGTAATGGCTATGTGGATAACGTATCTGTTTAATATAGATTATAACTGGCATTTGGAAGAATATGGATTAAAACCCCACCTTATTGGGGGGCTATTGGGGATTTTAACCATGCCATTTTTACATGAAAATTTAGAACATTTGTTTAGCAACTCGATACCACTTTTGGTAGCAGGCAGCTTTTTATTTTATTATTTTAAAAACTGGACCTGGCTTATAGGTAGCGTGGTTTGGATAGGAGGGGGGGGGATTTTATGGTTTATTGGCGAGCAAGGAACCAATCATATTGGGGCGAGTGGATTGATATATGGCCTAGTGTTTTTTCTTTTGGTATCGGGCATTATCCGTGGTCATAGACATTTAGCAGCGGTGGCCTTGCTCATGGTTTTTTTATATGGCAGCCTGGTTTGGGGGCTTTTTCCAGATTATGTGGAACTTATGCAGGAAAATATTTCGTGGGAAGGTCATCTTGGTGGAGCACTAATGGGTAGTTTGATGTCTTTTTTGCTATTGAAAAAAGGGCCTCAAAAAGAAGTGTATCAAGAGGATGAGGATGAAGGGGATGAACATGAAATTCCTTATTGGATGAATGACGAATATCGCGTAGAACCTTTAGAGACAGATAAAACCGACACGGAACCAACTAACGATGAGCCAATATTGAAATATAGATATGTACCCAAAAATGCCAACCCATGGGAAAAAGATGATTAGATTTAGTAATTGGTTAATAGTTATTAGTTATTGGTTATTTCAGCCTGCAACGGTCTTTGGCTGGGGTTTTACAGCTCATAAGCAAATAAATAATGCAGCAGTTTTTACCTTACCCCCCGAACTTTTTAAGTTTTATAAAGTCCATATAGCTGAAATTACCGACAAAGCTGTGAATGCTGACATGCGGCGCTATGCTTTTGCGGATGAGGCTTGCAAACATTATCTGGATGCTGACCATTATGAAAAATCATTTCCTTTGGATACCATCCCTTACCGATGGAACGATGCCTTAGTTAAATATGGAAAAGATACATTGATTGCCTATGGTATTGGTCCTTGGCATTTACAACTTATAAAATATCAATTAACCAAAGCGTTTGAAGAAAAAAATCTATATCTAATTATAAAATTGAGTGCCGACCTTGGCCATTATGCTGCCGATTTACATGTGCCATTGCATGCTACCCTAAATTACAACGGGCAATATACAGGGCAGGAAGGAATACACGGGCTTTGGGAATCACGTGTGTACGAATTATTTTGTGGTGAGTATGATTTTCTATTAGGCCGGGCATCCTATATTTCTAACATAAACGAAACTGTTTGGCAGCGTTTTTCACAAAGTTTTGCTGCATTGGATAGTGTACTTTTATTTGAAAAATTGGCGACTGAAAAATATCCGAACAAATATGTTTTAAAAAATTCAGGAAGAAATTCTTCAAAAATTTATAATGAAACTTTTTGCAACTACTATCATTTGCTATTGAACGGAATGGTAGAACGCAGAGCCCGGGCATCTATTGAATTGGTAGGTTCACTTTGGTTTACCTGTTGGGTAGATGCTGGCCAGCCAAATCTCGACAATCTGAAAGAAGAACCTACAAAGGAAGAGGAAGAAAATGAAAAAAACTTTTTGCAATCGCTTTTTGAAAAGGGAAAGATGATAGGCCGGAAGGAAGATTAAGGGTTTTTTTAAAAAAAGTTAACCCATTTGTTAATAGGAGCAAAATCGCATAGTTTTGGTTCCTCATTCATTTGGAAAAACGCCTTTTAATTTTTGCGACCATCGAAATACTGTTGCTCACAGTTTTTCACAATCTTTTTGGTTCGTGGGTTCAGCCTGTGGTTTGGTTGGTGGTGGCTATACTGCCTGCAATTTGGTTGTTGCAAGGCAAGTATTATATACCTGAGTTTGAAAAAAATCAAGATAAAATAAAGGTTTGGATTTTTATTGCCACCATAGCTTGTGGTATTATACTCACCGTGTATTTTAGCCAAAAGTATATACTTGATGCCAAATATTCGGACATTATCCCTACAATTCAATTATTTATTAAGCGGTTTTTAAATGGCCAACCAGTTTATACTTTAATTCAGGATTTTGGGTATGATTTGGCCCCTACCTATTTGCCCGGTCACTGGTTTCCATTTATTCCTTCCGAAATATTACACATCGATCCCCGTGTTTGGGCATTTATTTTGGGTATGTTGGCCTGGCTGCCTTTGGTTTTAAGTGCTACACCTTTGGGTAGTAATATTAAAATTTCATCTTTTTTACCCTTTGGGCTTTTTGTGCTTTGGTTAATATCAGCCGCTTCCGAAATCGGGTACAATATAGAATGGCTAATGGCCGGTTACTATGTTTTATTTGCCTGGGCATTGGTAAATAAAAATCCGTGGTGGATAGCCTTTAGTCTCACATTAATATTGCTTTCAAGGTTTTCTTTGGTGCTGTGGTTACCTTTGGTTTTACCATTATTTTTTATAAAAGAATGGCGAAAGATAATGATTAGTGTTTCTATAACCACCGCCGTGGTTATACTATTTATTTATGTTATCCCATTTTTATCGCAAGACTGGAATGCATTAAAAAATGCCCAAGACTATTATTCAGTGGCGGCCTTAAAAGAATGGAGCGGACAGTATTGGCAAAAGTCAGGTGATGATGCATTTCAATTGGCAAGGGGCTATGGTTTTGCATACTGGTACTACAAATTAGGTACAGGAAGTTTACCTCAAAAAATAGCCATTTTTAAAAATATTCAATTAATAATTTGCCTTGGTTTTACTTTTTTAATTGGGATGTGGTATTATCTTAAAACTAAGGAAAAATTGGATGTAAGATTGTTTATGTTAGGTTCCTTAAAAATTTATTTAACTCTTTTTTATGGCCTTATTCAGGTGCCTTATCCTTATTTGTTTATGGTTCCTGCAGGATTTACTTTGGCACTCTTGTTTATAGTTAGGCCAAAGGTGAGCTAAATAAAAAGCCACAACTCAACTAAGTTGTGGCTTTTATGTAAATTTGATTTTTAATACCCGAATATCTCTTCCAGGGTTAATTCTTTTACTTTTCCAAATTTTTCAAGGTCACTCATTTTTACTTTGTCTTTGCTTCCTATTAAAAAATAAGCGTAAGGTTTTTTACTGTAGCAACTGTTATGAAAAGATTCCAAATCCTTATAGGTTATTTTGTCGATATTTAAGTAAATAGCTTTTGAAGGATCTTCTTTATAACCCCACTTTATTGCATTGTCGAATGCAAATAGAATATCGGTACCAGTGGTCCGGTTGCTTTCTATCTGACTTTTTATAGAGGCTTTGCAGTTGGTTAATAAAATTTCTGATTCGGGCAATTTATCCAACAATTCGTTCATTGCGGGGATAGCTTCAGGCAATTTATCGGCCTGAGCACCAATATAGGCTGATATTCCATCGTAGTCGCCTGGCTCATTTCCCTGATTGTAATAAGAAGAAGTGCTATAAGCCAATGCCTTGCTTTCGCGAATAGTTTGAAAAACTAAGCTACTCATTCCACCGCCAAAATATTCATTAAAAACAGTAATCATCGCATCCTTGCTGTGATCCACCTTATCCAGGCGGCGATACCAAGCTATTTCGGCCTGCACCATATCATAATTTACAAAATATACCTGGTTT
>JBJXDS010000211.1:0-5286 GCA_046154525.1 Bacteroidia bacterium | reverse complement strand
GGGAAAAGGGCAGAATGAACCAACTGCTAATAACAGCAGCACCGAAGGCCGCCAAAAAAATCGCAGGGTGGTAATATCTGAATAGAAATAAAAAAAGTAAAAAATACATTATGTTTAAACAAGATGTGACAACCACATATAATCTTACGGATGCTACCTATGAAATAGTAATTATGCTCTTGGTAGCTTTTATTCTGGGCTATTTTTTGAGATATTTTTCTGCCAAAAAATCTACCATAACCGTGCATACAGATGAAGCTGCCGGATTATTGCTGCAGTTGGGCAAAACCCAAACAGAGCTTGAAAAAAGTATTCAGGAAAAGGCTGAACTTAAAAAAAACCTAACACTTGAATATGCAAACCAAATAGAGGAACTGAAACTAAAACTTAACACAAGTCGGGTTGATTTGGAGCAATGTCTCGCATCTAAAGCTGAAATCACAAAAAAAGAATCATCCAAAAAAGTGACTGTTCCCGTTACCCCAAATGATTTGAAAGTGATAGAAGGAATAGGTCCTGCTTTGGCTAAAATATTAAATCAAGCTGGTATTGACTCATACTTGCAAATGGCTCAAACATCAGAAGAAACCTTACGACAAATATTAAGCAATGCCGGGTCCCGATTTAAAGTACACGACCCATCTACATGGCCTGCCCAGGCTAAATTAGCGACAGAAGAAAACTGGGAAGAATTAAAAATATTTCAGGAAAGATTGAATACTGTAAAAACGGATTAATTAAAATTTGGATGGAAGGTTTTAATTATTAAAAACCAATTTACATTCAAACATGTTATACCTAAAGCAAAGTATCTTTGCCCAGGAACATGAACATTGGAATAATTTGTTATCCCACCTTTGGTGGAAGTGGTGTAGTGGCTACCGAGTTGGGAAAAATTTTGGCCTCCGAAGGACATTCGGTCCATTTTATTTCCTACGACCAACCTGCCCGGCTCGATTATTTTTCACAAAATTTATTTTATCATGAGGTTACGGTATCTACCTATCCGCTTTTTCAATACCCTCCATACGAACTAGCCCTTACCGGAAAAATAATTGAGGTGGTGCAAAGTGCCAAATTAGACATTCTGCATGTTCATTACGCCATACCTCATGCTGCTGCAGCCATTATGGCCAAAAAAATATTGAAGGATATAAATGAAATTAAAATACCGGTAATAACCACCTTGCACGGTACTGATATTACCCTGGTGGGCAAAGACCCAAATTATGAAGGGGTGGTATCCTATTCTCTTAACCAGAGCGATGCGGTAACAGCCGTATCAGCCAGCCTGCGCGATGATACCTATAAGTTTTTTAAAATAAATAAAACTATTGAAGTCATCCCCAATTTTATAGATTTAGATAAATACAAACGTCAGGATAGCCCCAAATATCGTGATGCATTTGCCAATGAAAATGAAGTTATCCTTATGCACACCTCCAATTTCAGAAAGGTGAAGCGGATAGATGATGTGATTACCATATTTAATAATGTTTTAAAAAAAAAACCTGCCAAACTTATTTTGGCCGGTGATGGCCCCGAACGCAGGGCGATTGAAAAAATGTGTGCCGATTTAGGAATAACAGATAAAGTTTTTTTTATGGGCAAGCAGGATGTTATCGAAAAACTCCTGTCTATTGCCGATGTGTTCTTGATGCCATCCGAAACGGAAAGCTTTGGCTTGGCTGCGTTGGAGGCCATGGCTTGTGGGGTGCCGGTTGTTTGCAGCAATACAGGAGGAATGCCTGAACTAAACAAACATGGGTATTCAGGCTTTACGGCCAATGTGGGTGATACGGATGCTATGACTGCATTTACCCTTGAAATATTAAAATCGGAAGCCAGCCTAAACCAGTTTAGGATAAATGCCCACCAACACGCCTTACAGTTTAGCACCGATAACGTGGTACCTCTTTACGAAAACCTCTACAACTCGCTGGTAAATGGTGGCCAATAAAATAGATGTGTATGGCAAAGTACAAGGCGTGTTTTTTAGGGCAAATGTATTAGCCAAAGCCAAAGAATTAAAAATAAATGGTACTGTAAAGAATATGCCTGATGGCCATGTTGAAATAATGGCCGAAGGAGATGCAGATAAATTAGAAAGCCTTATTAAATGGTGTAATAAAGGGCCAATTCTGGCCAAAGTGGACAGGGTAGTGGTGAATGAATGTGAGTTTTTGGGGTTTAAAGAGTTTAGTATTACCTAAGAAAATCATCAATAAACCTGGCCGGCTGCCGTACATTGGGTATTAAAAAATAATTGGCCACGTTATCCCTGTGCAGGTATTGCGGATATTGGATACTCTTGCGGGCAAACCTGTCTTCAAAACTAAGGATGATAAAAAGGTCGTACGACTGCTTTTTATTTTTCATGGCATTGGCCAACCAGTAAAATTGCTTGTAATTTTCGAAACAACAGGTTACATGAGGCAAATCCATGGTGCTTAACAAAAGATTTTCGCTGTAATAAATATAATCGGTGGCCACAATCATTGGCCTGGTTTGCTTTGTTTCATTAATCCTTTGTTTCATCCAATAGGTGTGTGACACAATATCGGCTACAAATTTGCGCTGTACCGCATAGGTTTCGCCGGGTTTATGGGCAAGGGCGGTGGCTTGAACAGGTGTTTTACTTATAAAATAAACAGAAATTATAAAAGGAATGGTCATTAAGATTTTATAATAATTATTTACCTGCAATGACTGAAAGAGTAGAGGGATAAACAAGGCATTGCAAAATGCCAAGGCCAAATAAAACCTGCAATATGGAAAAAATAAATCTACCGATCCATCCGACACTTTGCTAAAACCAAAAGAGGCCAAAAGCATGAAAACAAAAAGCAGAGCAACCGATCCTTTTATCCAATCTTTTTTGCTAAACAGAACGATGGCTAAAATCAAAGGCAATAAAAGAGAAATAAATCCCATTTTGCCAAAAATGGGTGTAACGGTGTTCAGGTATTTATCAAGGTAAGGAATATGATTTTTAAAAAAAGACATTACAAATGTCAGTTTCCATTGTTTATGTAAAAGTTCAGAGTCTAGTATTTGGGCATAGTGAGAGGTTATAACGAGATAAAAAAGAGAGCTTGCCATACCTGCCATGGCGAACAGAATACTTTTTAAATTAGGAATAAATAAGAACAATAAGAGAATGACAAAAACGGAATTAGGATTTAATAAAAAGCCCAATCCGGCCAACAACCCGGCCAAAATTAAAATGGGTTTTGTTTTCCATCTGGTTACCAAAATCAAAGAAACCAATACAGGTAATATGCCTGCCAGATGGCCTTTGGCTGCAAAAAGAATGGCATAATAATCGGTAGGAAGAAGGGTTAAAAAAAGCAAAAATAAAGAACCTGTATGATGTTTGGGATGAAACAAATTAAGGTTATATCCTAAAATTGCACATAAAATAAATATCCAAAAAGTATTTGAAAACGGAAGAGCATAGTACAATGGCATACCGAATTTATAAAATGGCAAGGCCATAAAACTTTCCAGCATTGAGCCATAATCGCAGCCATAAATAAATGGGGTGTAATACAAGCCTTTCGAAAAATTGTGACACCCATACCAAAACAAGGCCTGGTCGTTATCGGTTAGAATAAAATTAAAATGAGTAACCACTATAAAGAACCTGATGGCAATTAGCACCCCAGCCAATAAGTAAAATAAACTGGTTGTAGGGATAAGGTTTTTATACTTCACAATATAAGCAGTTGCCCTTTTACCCCTTTTTTTATTGTCACTTCCTTTTTATCCGAAGGCTCGGAAACATAATACACGTTTCCCGAATTAAATAAGTGGGCAAACAGAACCTTTTCAGGGTTTACAAAACAATCAAGCGCAGTATGACTGGCCATGTAGCAATCGTGACAGGCAAGTTTACGGGCATCCAATTGGGTTACTTCTTCAATACTGCAGGTTAAAATATTTGAAAACCCTTCCAAAAAAATATTACCTGAATTGGTACTTTGAACATCCAAAAAACCCAATTTTAATTTTAGGTTTATATTTCCAAGACCATAGTTTTTAAGTTTCAGATAATTTGATTTTTCAAAATGTAACGTATCCAAACTTGTGAGGTTGGTGGCTGAAAATATTTCAATATCATTTAAAAACTTTACCCGTATTTCAATTTTAATTTTTCGGTCGTAGCTCCTCACAAAATTGCAGGTATTTTTATTTTCAATGGTAAGCTGCCCATCTTTTACCCTGGTAATTATTTGACCGATAATATTTTTACCTCCTGTAATTTTTGCTTGTTCGGGCTGGCTGGTGTCCTGTATTAAATATACATCAAACTTATCGCCAACCAGTAGTTTTGTAAATGGTTCTAAATTTAGAGTTAATGTTTCTTCCTTCCCGGTTCCCTGAAAACAATCGTTCCATTGATCTTTGCGGCAGCCTGCAAAAATCATCAGAATTATTATTAACCAAAGTTTGTTATTGAAAACTCTCATTTTCTAAACTTTTTAAATTTATACCCAAGTCCCCATTCAAAATAATCGGCGGTACCAAAGTGCACTTTAAGCGTCCCGTTTACAAACCAATCTTTGTTTAACTCATATCTGAAACCTATTCGCTGATACGAAAAGTATTTGGTTTGGTAAGGATTCAATAAATAAAACCCAACATCTGTAAGCATGGCAAACGCTCCAATATCGTAACGGTGGCCAATAAGTACACCCAATTCGGTACTGTTATCAATCCCCACCCGAGGGTTATCATCAAACAGAAAATGTGAATAAGGATGGGTGGGATCCCAAACCAAATCGGCCCCAAGGTACCAGCGCCTTACTGAGGATATAGGTTTATTCCAACGATAACCTAGGCTAAAAATATGAAAAGGAATAGGCTTAGCTGTAAACCTTTCCTTAAATGCATAATTAAATAATATTTCATTGGGCTTGGTGGTAGTTTTAAAAGCATTAGTTGAATCCGTAAATAAGTTGGCTGGTTTTCCATATCCCATTTGCAAGCCCAAAAACAAGGATGGCATATTTACTCCCAAGTTAGGAACACGGATACTTCCATTGGAGTAATGAGTGAAACCCAAACCGGTTTTTAATGATAACTTATTTGAAATTTTGGTTTGATAAATTAAGCCCATTTGGATGCAGCCATTCCAATTACTTCCAATGGCCATGTTTTGGCGGTTTTTATAAAAATCAAATTTTTGGGTTAAGTACCCAATTCCTGTACCTAATCTCCAGGCCAAATAATTTTTGCCTTTACCGGCAATTCGAAACTGAAAATTAGCACCAAGGCCAAACA
>JBJXDS010000210.1:0-5061 GCA_046154525.1 Bacteroidia bacterium | reverse complement strand
AATCTGCCCATCCAAATAATACATCTTAAAATCAATCTGCTCAGCCATAATCAACGTATGCTTTATCAGGGTTTAAATAATATTCATCCAAATGCACATTTTTTTTAAAATAAAAAACCCTCCAAAGTTTTTTAAAACCATGGAGGGTGGAATCTATAATAAATCAAATCAGCTTATGCGCCTAATCGTTTGGCAAAATGCTTAGCTCTAATTTTAGCCTTAACTGAAATTAAATACATGGCCGGAACTAATATCAGTGTAAGAAAAGTGGCAAAGCCAAGTCCAAAAATCATTGTCCAACTTAATGGCCCCCAAAAGGCCACACTATCACCCCCAAAAAAGATGTGTGGATTCAATTCGGTAAACATGGTTACAAAATCAATATTTAAACCCACCGCTAATGGAACCAATCCTAAGATAGTAGCAGATGCTGTAAGTATTACCGGAGTCATACGAATACGGCCCGCTTCAATTATAGCATCTAATGGAGTCATGCCCCGTTCTATCAATTCATCAGTAAACTCAACCAACAGTATCCCATTTCTCACGACTATTCCTGCCAAGGCTACAATACCAATACCCGTCATAAGTATCGAGAATTCCATTTGAAAAACTACAAACCCAATTAATACACCAATAATACTGAATAATATTTCGCTTAAAATAATTAAAGGTTTACTTATCGAATTAAATTGCACCACCAATATCAAAATTATTAATCCTATTGACGACAATAACGCTGTAAATAGAAATATTCCGGTTTCCTTTTGTTCTTCTTGCTCACCACCCATTTTTATGGCAATAGTTTCCGATTTTGGGTAGGCTTCTATGGCTTCGTTTACCATAGCCACCACTTCGTTCGAATTGTAATCGCTCAGAACATTGGATGATAATGTAACCAATCGTTTTTGATTTTTGCGCTTAATTCCACCATAAGTATTGCTGTAATGAATATTAGCTACTGAGCTCAAAGGCACTTGCCTTATCATGCCATTCAAGTTCATATCGCGGTAGGTTATTTTCAGGTTCATCAGTTGGTTTATATTGGCCCGCTGGCTTTCCATAAACCTAAGCTGAATTGGGTAATCATCGTTTTCATCTTTAAATTTTGAAATTTCTTTACCATACACCGCCGTTCTAATCTCCATTCCAATTTGAGCTGTACTTATACCTTCATGGTTGGCTCTTTCTCTATCAATATCCACCACTATTTCAGGTTTAATATTCACGAGGTCAGATTTTAATTCTTCCACTCCTTCCACATTTATACTATCCAAATAGCGTTTTATTCTATTGCTTTCTGCAATTAGTTCATCAAAATCATCTCCGGCTATTTCTATACTTATTGGTTTTTGAACCGGAGGTCCGTTGGCTTCTTTACCTACGGTAATAGCTGCACCGGGTATGCCTTTCATGGCCTCGCGTATTTTAGTAAGATAATCATCGGTTGATTCACCATTTCGCTTATCAAAAGCTACAAATGATACAGATACTTTTGCTTTATTACTGGCCACGCTTCTATCATTGTCTTGTGGGTCTGTAGCTCCCACTGCCACGTTTGAAATTACAGATTCTACTATCGGATTATTTTTTCCTATTACTTTGTAAATCCGGTTTTCTACCTCCTTGGTTACCTCATCGGTATATTTTTGATCGGTACCTACCGGCAGGGTAATATAAGTATATACAAAGTGCGGTTCTCCTGGCGGAAAAAAATTGCTTCCCGGGCTTTTAACCATTACAAGTACAATTGAAAATATAAATAAACCCACAGTGCCCAATAAAAGCCAAACCGGACGTTTTGCTTTTAAGCACCACGTTAAAACTCTCGCATATCTTGACTGAAAACCAGGCCATGTTTTTTCCTGAAATTTGGCAATTAACTTACTTAAAATAAATTTATAAAGTAAAAAAACCAAAAGCATGGTAACTATAAAATTACCTCCTCCAAAGTTGCCCGCTAAATACATAAGTAAGGCAATGGAACCTAAAATTATGGAAGCCATTTTAATTCCTTTTTTGCTTTTGCGTTTCACTTCAGGATCGTTAGGGTCTTTGTGAGGTTTCATAAACTGAACAGCAAATACCGGGTTAATAATATAAGCCACCAACAGTGAAGCAAGTAAGGTTACAATGAGTGTAACCGGTAAAAAGAACATAAATTTACCAATAATCCCTTGCCAAAAAGCCAAGGGTACAAACGGAGCCAGGGTGGTTAAAGTACCTGAAAGTACGGGTAAAAATACCTCGCCGGCGGCCTGCTTGGCAGCTGTTTTTATAGGTATTTTCCCGTTGTCATAAATTCGATGCGTGTTTTCTATTACCACAATGGCATCATCCACCACTATACCTAAGGCTAGTAAAAAAGCAAAAAGTACGATCATATTTAAACTAAACCCAATGGCAGGAAAAACCAAAAAGGCTATAAAACAAGAAAGTGGAACCGACAACGCCACAAAAAAAGCATTGGTAGCACCCATAAAAAACATAAGAATAAATGTAACCAATATAAACCCTATAATAATGGTGTTTATCAAATCGTGAAGTGTAACTCGGGTATCATTACTTTGGTCGCCTGTTAACACTACATTTAGGTCTTTGGGAAATTTAATTTTTTGTAGTTCAGCTATTATAGCCCGGCTTTTATCACTGGCCTCTATCAGATTTTCACCACTCCGCTTTATAATATTTAAGGTTAAAACATTTTTATGATCCAAGCGGGCAAAACTCTCCTGTTCCTTAAAAGCATCCTTTACCGTAGCTATATCTCTTAAATAAACAGCTGCACCTCCCATTCCTCGTATCATCAGGTTTTTTATTTGTTCAATATTGTCAAACTCCCCCGATATACTTAGGGTTCGTTGCATATTTTCCATTTTAATATTTCCTCCTGAAATACGCATGTTTTCAAAAGCAATGGCATTTTCTACATCCCTTAGAGTAACAAGGGCGGCTTCCATTTTATACATGTCCACATCTACTTGTATTTCTCTATCCAAAGCACCAACTAGGTCCACACGCGTAATTTCGGGTAGTGCTTCTATTTTATCCTCAGCCATTTCTGCATATTTTTTTAGCTGGTTTAGGTCGTAATCGCCCGATATGTTAACGAATAATATAGGCATTTCACTAAAGTCAAGCTCCATTACGGATGGTTCTTTGGGTAAGTCGTTTGGCAAATCAGCCCTGGCTTTATCTACCGCGTCTTTAACTTTTCGTTTGGCCTCAGTTACATCTACATCCGTATTAAATTCAACCATTACCATCGAAAAATCCTGAACCGAGTTACTTGTTAACTTTTTTACCCCCGATATTGATTTTATTTGCTTTTCAATAGGTTTGGTAACCAAATTTTCGATATCAGCAGGGGCCGAACCAGGATAAATTGTATTTACCATTATAGTTGGTATTACAATGTCTGGAAATTTCTCTTTTGGCAAACTAAAGTATGAGGCAATGCCCACCAACGAAAGAATTATGGTAAAAATAAATATGCTCGTTTTATTATCAATAGACCAGCTACTGGCAAAAAATTCTTTTGGTCCTTTTTTGTTTTCTTGCATTTTGTTTAGTGTTATTTTTTTTATTCTTAAATTTATTAAAACATCCCCCAACCCCCTTTATAAGAGGGACGGCTTACCCATGAGTATTGGACATTGAGAATTGATTATTGAATATTTTTTTCATTTTCAAATTTTCAAACTGGCTCATTGTCAAATTAAAATTTGATTTCGTCCCCATCTTCAAGTTCCTGATAACCCACGGTAATTAAATTATCGCCAACCACTAATCCTGATGTTATTTCAGTTTGGCCATTGTAGGTTTTGGCAGCAATTATTTTTCGTTTAGCAGCATATTTCTTACTATTTTTTTCAATGGCTACCATTACAAAATTTTCATCACCAACATTGCGAATGGTGTTTACGGGAACAACGATCGCCATATCTGTACTATAATCCACTATCCTGATTTGTGCCATCATGTTGGGTTTATAATTCCCATTTGATGTTAATGGAATTTCAACGTTAAACGCTCTATTAATTGGGTCAATAACCCGTGATACATAACTCACTGTGCCTTCGGCCCCCTGTTCTAAATCAGGAAAATATAATTTAACTTTATTCCCAATGTTTATTTTTCCAGCAAACGATTCGGCCACGTTGGCCTTAATTTTCAATTTATTTGAATTTACAATTCGGAAACATGGAACTCCAGGAGCTACTGTTTGCCCTACTTTGGCATACACTTCATCTACCACACCTGATATAGGCGATTTAATACGAGCCATTCCCAGTTGTTGATTCATAGTTGCCAATTTTTTTTGCAATCCCTCATAATTGTTTTTAGAGGTTAGATATTGTATTTCCGAACCTATTTTCTGATCCCAAAGATTTTTTTGTTTTTCATAAATTGTTTTCGCAAAATCAATTTGCTGTTTTAGTTCGTTCATCGCTATTTCTGAAACGGTGTTATCTATTTCACCTAAGGTTTGTCCCACAGATACGGTTTGCCCTGCATGAACCATAATGCGCTGCATTGTTCCTGGTATTTCGGCACTAACATTGGTATTTTGGTCGGCATCTACCTTACCCATTATTTCAATATAATTGGTAAACGACTCGGTGGCAATGACTTTTATAGTTACAAGCTTGGCCTTGGATCGGTCGGCAGCATTTGAATCCAACTTTACTATTTCAGCTTCCAAATTCATAATTTTGGTGTTTAATGCTTTTCGCTCTTCTTTTAGTTTGATTAATTCTTCTTTCTTTTTACCCAAGGCACTATCGTCAGAATTTCCACAGGAAGCAGCAAAGGCTACAAATACTAATAGAACTGATATTTGTTTTAATTTTTTCATACTTATTTTTTAGTTATTTTTAGTTTTAATTTATTTTTTAATTATCGGTATAGTATAATCTGATATTTTAAAGTTTTCCGTAGGCTTTTTTCAATTCTATCTGAGCATTTAATAAATCGTAAATTGCATTTAAATAGTTTGTTTGCGAAGTTTTTACCTCTTGTTGGGCATTGGTTATTTCAATATTTGACCCTACACCTTCC
>JBJXDS010000209.1:0-16167 GCA_046154525.1 Bacteroidia bacterium | reverse complement strand
ACACAATCCCTTACTCTTACGGTGCTAAAATCTAAGGCATTTTTTAAAATTTCGGCATCCACCTCACTTTTACGGTTGTCCTGCAAGGTTTCAGAAATAAAATGACCCAAATCTACCTTCGTAAAAGCCGGAGCCGTTTCTACAAAAACCTGGGAAGTCATTACCCTCAATATTTTTTTCGACATCCAAATGGTAAATTGAACAATGGGCCACAAAAAATAATAAAACAACTGGAAGGGATAAATAAAAATAGAGAGCACAAAATTTGGATTAATCCTAAAAAGTGCTTTTGGTAAAAAATCGGCCGTAAACAATACAATAATAGTACTGATAACGGTACTTATAAGTAAGTTTCCAACCTTCGATTCAGGATAAAGGTTTAATAGGTCACCAATATAAATACCATAAATAACCAACACAATATTATAAGCAACCAAAATTGTGCTTATAAAACGGGAGGGGGATTTATAATAATCAGAAACCCAGGCTGCCCATTGGCTTCCCTGCTTACTTTTTAACTCAATACGGAGCTTATTGGCCGAAACAAAAGCAATTTCAAGGCCCGAGAAAAAAGCCGCCATGGCCAATGAAACTAAAATTACAACTATTGGGGTTACCATTTAATGCCTGCAAATATAGCATATTTAAAAAACTGCCATCCTTGGTTCTGTAAACGAATTAGATAAGCTTCACCTTTTACCATAATTTTTTAAAAACGTATAGGCACTTTTATGGACAGCTGCCCCTAAAATTTTAAAATTCTCTTTACTTTTTAGGCTCTTCCTTTTTTTCTGGAAAAATAAATTTTTCTCGCCCTATAATTCTGCAACCAAAACTAAGCATGTAATAATTAATAGGATACATCGCTACCTGATTAAACCCTGGTTTTTTGCCAACTTCAAACCTTATACTCGTTCCATTTTCTTCCCATTCCCAGCCTAATCTATACCCAATTTTATCCCTTTTGGTATCCTTTATATCATAGGTAGCATTATTGTAGGTTACATTAGATAATAAGGTTTCTCCAACTATGGCATCCATAAAAAAGGTGCGTGCTAAAAAAGTTCTTCTTTTTCCATAGGTGCTAACATCTATACCCACTTTTCTTACCTTTTTGCCGGCATATCCTGCAAAAAAACAGGAACCGGTTTGATTGGCAAAAATTCCTTTATCGGGATCAAAAAGATCTTTGCCATTGGAGGTAAAAGGTACTTCTTCCCAAGCCACTATGGTAGAGCGGTACATCATAGCCCCTCCTCTAAGATAAAATGAACGATGCACTTTGGCTTTTACCCGCATTGAACTGGTGGTACTAACTCTAACTGGGGTTCTTTTTTCTTTCTTTTTAACATAACCTGCAAATTGAAGCTGGGCTGAGGCTTCACCATGATAGCCCGTTTCAATTTTATTTGTAGATGCTTTTTCGGCTGTACCAAGAATATCCAAATATTGATAACGGAAAAGTCCATTTATAAAAATTCCTTTAACAGGCCTAAAATAACAGTGCAAACCAGCCCCTGCACTACCTCCCTCAAAAGTTAGCAAATCCAAATAAAACTTGGTATTATTTATTTTTTTGGGATCGTTAAAATAATAATTATAAGAAAATTTTTGCGCTTGTGCCATCAAAGCAATCGTAAGGAATAGAGGTGTAAGAAGCCTTTTCATATTTTTTTTCTTGGTTAATCAGGTCTCAAATATATACCTGGTGAAACATTTTTTAAAAATAAAATAAAAAAATCCAAATTTTAGCGCCTTAAAAGGTGAGTAGCCTTCTTTCATAATTCTAAATTAATATTTCTTTCTTACGGAACTTAAATGAACAAGGATTCTATTTTCTACCAATATTTACTCCTTTCGGGGTTTCAAAGTTCTGTCAACGACAAAATATGGGTAGCAAATCAATCCGGTATAATCTTAAATCCCATTAGGGGTGCCATAAAAAATTGAATTATTAAATAGGGCTGGTAAATAGGTTCATTTTTCAAAACTTATCAAACATTTACATTCATCCATTTATAAATATAACAGGGCTATAAGGCCCCCAACTAAAAATTATTAACTTCGCGTATCAATTAAACATGGAAAACAAAGAAAAATTTATACAAGAAATATCTGCTTCCTATACCTTTAAAGGCAATTCAATAATATTAGGAGCCTCGGTTTTAAATGGCATTCCCAATGAGCATAATTTAGTAAAGGCGCCTTTGCAAACCTTTAACCGCCATGGATTAATAGCGGGGGCCACCGGAACAGGAAAAACCAAATCCCTTCAAATGATAACCGAAAAATTATCATTAAACGGAGTACCTACTTTAGTAATGGACATTAAAGGAGATTTAAGCGGAATATCACAACCTGGTACCTTAAATCCCAAAATTGAAGACCGCATAAAAATTATAGGCGAAGATTGGAAACCCCGCCAATGCCCTGCCGAATTGTTATCAATATCAGATGAGCCAGGTGTAAAACTAAAGGCCACCATCAGTGAGTTTGGCCCGGTATTGCTCACCAAAATGCTGGAGTTGAATGATACCCAGGGCGGGGTAGTTTCATTGGTTTTTAAATATGCCGATGATAAAAAGCTGCCCTTGTTGGATATTAAAGATTTTAGAAAAACCCTTCAGTTTTTGAGCAATGAAGGAAAAAAAGAAACCGAAAAAGAATATGGATTAATAAGTACTTCATCGGTAGGGGCTATACTCCGAAATTTAATAGCATTAGAAGAACAAGGAGCCGATGCTTTTTTTGGGGAGCCATCGTTTGATGTTGACGACCTGATGCGGCTGGACGAAAACGGCTATGGATATATAAATATTTTGCGGTTAACCGATATACAGGGAAAACCAAAATTATTTAGCACCTTTATGCTTTGCCTGCTGGCCGAAATTTATGAAGGCCTACCCGAAAAGGGAGATATAGAGCAACCCGAACTGGTCATTTTTATTGATGAAGCTCACCTTATTTTTAATGAGGCCAGTAAGGCCCTGCTTTCACAAATTGAAACCATTATAAAATTGATACGGAGCAAAGGCGTTGGTATTTTTTTTATTACCCAAAGCCCTGATGATATTCCTGAAAGTGTGTTGGCCCAATTGGGTATGAAAATTCAACATGCTCTAAGGGCATTTACTGCCAAAGACCGAAAAGCCATAAAAATAGCGGCTGAAAATTACCCGTTATCCGATTACTATAAAACCGAAGACATAATTACCCAATTGGGAATTGGCGAAGCGTTAGTTACCGTTTTAAACGAAAAAGGGATACCCACCAGTTTGGTGCATTGCCTTATGTGCCCGCCAACTACCCGAATGGATATAATAACTGAAACCGAGCAACAAAATTTAGTTTCAAAATCAAAAATTGCCGACAAATACAACAAAACTATGGACCGCGAAAGTGCTCATGAAATGCTAACCGCTAAACTTGAAGAACTGGACCTTGCAGAACAAAAAGCCCAAGCACAGGCAGAAGAAAATACACCAACGCCGGCAGGCCGTCGTGAAAAAACGGTTTTTGAATCGGTAGCTGAAAGTAGTGTAACCCGAACCGTAGTAAGAGAAGTAACCCGGGGTTTGTTGGGAATGCTTGGTATTGGCGGAACACGGCGAAGGACAACCCGAAAAACCGGAGGTTGGTTTTAATCTGTACACTATATCATCGGCAGTAATCTAAGAATCATCAGCATGGCTTTTAACCGTCACAAGCACTTTTTCGCTTATGCTTGAGACAGTTGGGGGCAGCCATTTTAAAATTCATCTAACCAAATCCTTTCCCCCCCCCCAAAAAAGAATCCCGGAAGAAATTCTCCCGGGATTTTTAAATTTAGGTATAAGATTGAAAATTAATTTATCACTTCAAATCTCAAGATAGTAGTTTTTCCTTTATCGGTGGTTAATCTTACAGCATATATTCCAGCCGCAAGTTGGTGTTCGGTAATGGTGATAGATTTATTAAAACGCTGTCCACTCATTACTTCGCGGCCTACTTCGTCATAAATACTCATACTCACCATATCTCCAGTGGCTACCTCTACCGTAAAGTTATCTTTGGCAGGGTTTGGATACAGGGTGGCTGCAAACGCATTTCTAAAAATTTGGTTCACACCCACTGTAAATGCTACATTATAATTGGCAGGGTTGCTTTTGCACTCGTTTGCTCCCGTTTCGGTTACTGTTAATGTTCCCGAAGCTCCGGTTGAGTTCCATTTTACCTGAATTCTGTTGGCGCCGTTAGATAGAACAGTTCCGTTCACCGCCACCCAATTGTAGCTTGAACCCGGAGTTGCAGTTACACTATATACTTGAGTACTGCCCACTAAAGCTTGATTTGGTCCGGAAATGATAAGAGCTGCCGGATTTGCCATTACGGTCATATTGTAATAAACCGAATCTTTACAACCCGATGGAGTGGTAACATTTAACCTTACCTTATAAATGTTTACAGCCGCATAGCTACGTGAAGCATTGGCCGTATTGATTATGAATCCATCACCCAGGTTCCACACACTGTTATACACCGTTGCACCTTGAGTGGTATTGGTAAAGTTGAACACATTACCATTTAAACATTGTACCTGATCGTTAAAATCAAACGAGGCCACAGGGCTTGGGTTTACAGTTACTGATTGCGATGTACTGTCCACACAACCAAGATCGGATGAAACAGTTAATCGTATTATATATGTGCCTGGTGAAAGGTAGCTTTTAATTGCATTGGAGCCACCAATAGTTGTTCCATCGCCTAAATTCCATACACGGTTCATCGATCCAGAACTAATGGTAGAAGCATCGCTAAATGAAAATCCATGTCCTTTGAAACACTGGGCTACATTATTTATGGTAAAGTTAGCTGTAGGTTTTGGGAATACCATTACCGAACTCATAGCTGAGTCTTTACAACCATTGGAGCTTGTTACCACGAGTTTCACATTATAGTTACCCGATGAGGCGTAGGTTCTGGATGGATTGGTAGCTGTGGAAGTGCTTCCATCACCCAAGTTCCATGCTCTGGTTATAGTTCCTGTAGATACAGTTGAATTATCAGTGTAAACAAAGGTATTGCTATTTATACACTGTCCGTTATCATTAATACTAAATCCAACTTTTGGCCCGGAAAATACTGTAACAGATTTTGAAACTGAATTTACACAGCCATTAACCGATTTAACGTTAAGGGTTACATTATAGGTACCTGAGTTAGTGTAGGTATAGCTAGGGTTATAACTGTTTGAACTGTTTCCATCGCCAAACTGCCATGTAACATCATTGGCCCCAGCAGATGTATTGGTAAAGGCCAGGGTTTGGCCAATGCATCGGTCAGTTACCGTAAAATTAGCAGTAGGATTTGGAAAAACTATGACTTGTTTTGTTATAACATCCATACAACTGTTTGCATTATTGGCGGTCAGTTTCACATTGTAAGTACCCGCGGCGGTATAAGTATGGGTAGGTGAGGTAGAGGTAGAAGTACTTGCATCTCCAAAATCCCAGATATAGGTGGATCCTCCTGTGGTAGTATTATTGAAGGTAACCGTACCACCGGCACATACTCCGTTGGCATTAAAATTAGCCGTTGGTTTGCCATATACAAGAATAGAGCTGGTATTTGTATTTACACATCCTTTATCTGTAGTGGTGGTTAGCGAAACAATATAGTTACCACCTGCCCCATACATATTAGTAGGGTTGGTAGCACTACTTGTATTTCCATCACCAAATTTCCACTGGTGAGTCATATTTCCAGATGACAAGGTAGATGTATTGGTGAATGTGGTACTTAAACCAACGCAGAAATTACTAGGGTTGGTAAATGAAACGGTAGCTCTTGGATTAACTGTAACCGTAGAAGAAGTGGTGTCTTTACAACCATTAATGGAAGTAACAATTAACTTAACACTATATGAACCAGGGTTGGTATATCCTTTTGATGGATTTGTGCTGGTAGATGAATTTCCATCGCCAAATGTCCACTCATGGCTCACGGCTCCAACAGAGTTAGTGCCAAAATAAAGATTGTCACCCGTGCATCCATCATTTACTTTAAAAGAGGCTACCGGGCGAGGCCAAACTGTAATGGTTCCATAAGCCGAATCCTTACATCCATTGGTGCTAGTTGACACTAATTTTACGACATAGTTTCCGTGTGTGTTAAATATATTAGTTGGACTCGTGCTTGTACTTGAAGTTCCATTTCCAAAATCCCATTTATAGGTTGCCCCATTTACTGTGGTATTGGTAAAGGTCATTAACCCACCACGACAAATTGGATTTGGTGAGGCACTAAATGATACTATGGGGCGTGGATGAACTGTGACCGTTTTGGTAAGTGAGTCTCTGCAACCATTAACCGATATTACTAAAAGCTTAACGGTATAAGTACCCGCTACTGCATAATTATAATCTGGTGAATTGGCAGCACTTGATTTTCCGTCGCCAAAATTCCAAACTGTTTGGGCAGCACCTGTGGATTGATTTGTGAAGCTTACAACTGTACCAAGACACTGGTTATTAGCAGTAAATGCTGGTACAGGTTTGGCGAAAATAGTAACCGTTTTGGTAACCGAATCCTTGCATCCAAATGCTGTGGCCACTAAAAGTTTTACATTATAGTTTCCTGCGGCCGAGTAGGTTTTACTTGGACTGGCGGCAGCAGAGGTGGTTGCATCTCCAAAATTCCAGGAATTTGTAGTAGCTCCTGTGCTGCTGTTGTTAAATGTAATACCAAGCCCTAAACATACATTGCTTCCTGTAAATGCTGCCTTTGGTGCACTGTTAACCGTATACGATTTAGCGGTACTCTGTGAACATCCGTTGGTCGTAGTAGCCGTAAGTGTTACGGTATAACTTCCCGAAACGGGGTAAGTGTAGGTAGGGTTAGTAGCGGAGGATGAATTACCATTTCCAAAATTCCATGAATATGTACTGGCACCAGTAGAGGAATTGCTAAAGGAACTTACAAATCCAAAGCAAACATCTGCGGTTGTAAAATTAGGAACCGGATTAGGATGGATGGTAACCGTACTTGATGTAGCATCCACACAACCATTGCTCGAAGTAACAGTTAGAGATACGGTATAAGTACCGGCACTTGCATAGGTATTGGATGGATTAACACTTGTTGAAGTTCTACCATCACCAAAATTCCAGGCATAGCTTACTGCACCGCTTGAAGAGTTATTGAAAGAAGTGGTTAATCCAACGCAGTTATTGGCTGTGGTAAATGTTGCTTTAGGTTTGCTAAATACGTTCACCGCTTTTATAACTGAATCTTTACATCCAAAAGATGATGTAGAAACTACTTTGGCATTATAAGTACCTGCAGTAGTATATGTTTTTGTAAATGATGACGAGGTGGTGGTACTAGTTGTTCCATCTCCAAATGACCAGGCCAGCGAAGCAAAACCGGATGAACTATTGGTAAAACTTGTAGTAGCTGGGAAACATTCATTGGTTGCTGTGAAACCTGGGGTAGATCGAATGTTAAAAGACACCGTTTTAATGATTGAATCTTTAAATCCACCTGGTAGTGATATCTTAAATTTAACATTATAAGTACCAGCACTATTGTAATGATGACGTGCATGCTGAACATTAGAAGTAGTTCCATCACCAAAATTCCAATGGTAAACCAACCCTGAACCTGCGCCACAAGCATAAACTGTATTATCAGTAAATATGGCTGAATCACCTTGACACTTCAAGGTAAATGTGAACGATGGTGATGGGGTGGTAGCTACGATTACTGATTTTACCAATGAATCTTTACAGCCTATATTACTTGTAACTATAAGGTTAACATTATAAGTCCCACTGCTTGCATACGTTTTATTTGGTACACTTGATGTACTGGTTGTTCCATCGCCAAATTTCCATAAATAGGTTATTGATCCTGAAGATATAGAAGAAGAATTACTCAATGGCATAGCATCGTTAAAACAATGATTACTGGCGGTAAAAGATACGGTTGGTTTTGGGAAAGTACGCACTTTTAGGGCATTACTGGTTCCATTAGGGCAACCGGTACTACCTGCCAATCGCTGAAAATAGGTTAGGCTGCCAATAGCACCAGAAGTATAGGTTGCTGAAGTGGCACCACTTATATTGTTCCAATTAATACTATCGTTAGACGATTGCCATTGGAACGTATAAGTACCCGGGCCGCCTGTTGGCGCAGTTACTGAGGTAAAGGAAGCAGGGGCTGTCCCTGCGCAAATGGTTTGTCCGGCTGCTATGGATCCACCAGCTATGGGTGAATACAATTTTATCTTAACTCCATTGGTTCCAGCTGATGGACATGAGCCAGAAAATATCAAATTACGATAATATATAACGCTTGTTACATTGGTTGGTGTAAATGTATTAGCAGTTTGGCCGGTTACATTACTCCATGTAGATGAATCAGGAGATGACTGCCATTGGAAAGTATAACTTCCTACTGAACCTGATGGTGTTGTTGTAAATCCTATGGCTGAACCTGTACCTCCTGGGCAAACCGTTTGACCTGATGCAATAGCACCAGGATTTAGAAGTGTTCCTACAGTAATAGTTACTGTATTGCTCACAGCAGGCCCACAAACCGCAGTATTGGTTGAACGTCTGTAATAGGTGGTGGCTGTTAAGCTACCTGGCTGATAATCCTGACCGGTGGCTCCCGAAATATTACTAAAGTTAACATTATCCGTTGACACTTGCCATTGGTTGGTGTAAGGCGCTATACTTCCTGATGCACCCGTAGAAGTTGTTATTAAAGCAGGGGCTGTATTGTAACAAATGGTTTGATTATTGCTGATAACGCCGGCTGAAAGAGTTTTTAAAATGAAGATGGCTTTACTTGCACTATCCACACATCCATTGTTGGATGTAGAAGTTATCTGTACACTATAAGAAGCACCGGTAGTTGCATACGTTCTACTAGCCGTATTGCCTGTAGCTGAACCTCCGTCCCCAAATTTCCAGGAATTGCCTGTTATCGTTCCACCTGCAACTGCAGATGTACTTGTAAAAGCAACTGTTTTACCTCCACAAGTATCGGTATAGGTAAAGTTGGGTTTAGGTAATGGGTTCAGGGTAACATTAAGTGTGTTAGAACCAGCACAAGATAGGGCTGCAATAGTCTCGGTAACACTCACTGATGCAGTTCCAACGCTACCCCATTTCACAGATATGGAATTAGTATTTTGACCGCTTAATATGGTTCCACCAACTATAGTCCAACTATAATTCATACCTGTTTTTAACGTAGTGGAATAGGTAGCGGTTGATTTTTCACAAATTGGGTTAGTACCTGCCGCCACCGGAGTTGGTTTAGGCACAATAGTAACTGTAGATGCGCTTGAATCGTTGCTTCTATTCTCATCGCCTGATAAATTGGTGTAAGCTTTGAAATTAAGGGTAGCCCCGGTTACCGTATTAATATTATCAGGGAAGGTGTAAGATGCTGAAGCACCTGCAGCTAATGGGCCTGCAAACGATTGATTAGAAGTAAGGGTTGTGGTTCCCGTAACTTTTAATGTTACCGGAATATTGGATAAACTTACGATTCCAAAATTCTTAATGGTAACAGTAACTTGTGTGGCAGTAGAGGCACAGGTTGTATTGGTTGGTGATGTTACTGCTGTAACCCCGGCATCATTGCTAAATACTTCGAAAGAACCAATGGTAGGTGCAGTAGTACTTCTCATTTTATTTACAAAGTCGGCAGAAATTCCTGAAATTGGGGTAGCTTTATTTATAATTAAAGCGGTGCCTGATTTGGTTACATCTAAATTAAGATCAGCCACGGCCCGGTTCATAAACATATCCGGATTAATTTGTCCGCCACCTGTACCACTTACATAACTAACAGAATTTAAATCATTGTTTGAAACCGATTTCCAATCATTGTAGTTGTAATCCGAAATATTCCACCAGCCTATTGGGTTGCCGGTGGCATTGCTAAGCAAGTTATAATTGCTGGCATTGTTTAACCATCCGGTTTGGAACGATGCTATTACACTTTGGTTGGCAATGGCATAATGTTTACCTGCTCCTCCCTTTCTATCGTTCATCAATAGATTGTTTTTAGCATTTGTAATGGAAGTGAAACCTGTATTGAACAAGTTATTTCCCCTCATATAACCAAATGAATTATGAAGTCCTGAAGTAGCTGTGCCACCAATATATACCGAATTGAAGTAAGAATTTACCTGGAAATTACCCGATGCTGACTGCCAAATTCCAATATACATTGGGCTATTGGTTTGACCGGTACCTAATGAAATTTGATTATTTTGTACCGTTACAACATTTTGAGGGCTGGAAATACTGATACCTACCGCAACCGCAGGGGCGCTAATATTGGTATTGGTTGACATGTTAATAATATCATAAACCCTATTATTAGAAATAATCACGTTATTGGCGGTTGTTAAGCCTATACCTGTAGCCACCGATGCCACGGCACCGGTATTAAGTGCCCTTATATTATAAACTGTGTTATTGGACAAGGTTCCGCCCCAGGTAGAGCCAGAAATACCCATACCATTTACAGCAGTAGGAGGTATTATGGCCAGGTTGGATGCATTAGTAGATAAATTAAATACAGTGTTGTTGGTAATAGTAGGTATAGCTGTTCCTGTATGCAAATATCCCCTCATTATAATACCTGATTCCATACCTGTTGAAGTCATGTTAGCCACGGTATTTCCATCTACTAAAACAGTTGGGGCATTTAACGAAGTCATTTGGGTTTGAATACCGATACAACTCGCCGTTCCTGCATGTTGAATGCTATTGGCTACGGTGGTTGACCCTACCAAATTATTTCGAATTGTACCCATTCCATTGGATGGGAAAAGACCCACAAAGGTTGACCCAACTCCCGATGTATTCAAATTTATACCTTGAACGGTATTTCCAATCAATGTATATGTACCTGTTGATTGAGGACTTATTCCATTCTGTTGACCTGCCCCTGATAACACAATTGAATTGATATCGCTGGGGTGACCAACCAGATTGTTTTCAATGTTGGCACTTACACCTCCTTGCACTATAATTCCACTAAACAGGGATGATGTTCCAATATTCGTTTTTCGTATATTCTGAATTATATTTCCTTTAATGTTAGTTGGATTTAGTATGGAGCCAGTAGTAAAGGAAATACCTCTTAAGTCAACATTGGCATTATTAACCCAGGGTGCTCCACCACAATTTTTGGCCGAACCACCAATGTAATTATTATTGATATTATGACCTCCTGAATGTATTTGCACATCCATAAAAATAGCATATTGTAAAGCAAAAGCAGGGAATGATAGGCTACGATAGAAACTGTTACCCGTAATATTCCAGTTATTGCCATTACCTACTGTCGTTAACCAAACACCGTATTGCGTAAAGTTGGTTATTTCATTGTTCATTATCACATTGGCATGGTTTTCTTTTCCTGCATCACCCAAACTGTAAATATCAATTGCCGGAACCCCCAAAGGAAAAATACCCGTTGGGTCATGGCCTATTACGCAGTTGGATATGGTATCCCAGCTATTTCCAAACATTTTGGTAGAGGTACTAAATTGAACCAAACCGGAAGTAACAGAGGCATTGGCTCCTTCAATATTAATATTGTGCAACCTGTTGTTGGTGGCTTCGTTTACAAATAAGAACACCTGACCAGCCGTATTTGAATTTCTGAATCTTAATTTTTTATCGGTAGATGACCCGTTAAAATCAGGAATACCTGTAAATTTAACCCTGTCTGCTCCATCTAAGCGTATCATACTACTTACGTTTCCTGAAATTAATCGTTCTGTAGAAGTTAATGAATCAGGACGTATGGTTAAAGTATAAGTGCCACCGTCATTATCGCCTAATTGATTTAGAGCAAATGTACCTGGTTCAGTGGTATTAGAGCTAATTACGGCTGTAACATCTCCTCCCAATGATACCGTGTTCAGATATTCAAATAACCCTCCGGCACCCGTTAGTGTGGGATATGTTTTGCCTATTCCTACCCTTAGTTTTGTTCCAGCGGCTAAAGCCGGAACTAATTTATAAGTAAGCGGCATAAGTGGATTTGTGGTAATTGTATTTACATCTGAGGCAACCGCATAGAGTCCGTTGGATCTTAAATTACCTGAATTATCTTGCGCTATTACATAATAACGGATGGTATCTCCTGTAGCCACACCTCCAATTGCCGAATAATCGATACCGAAAGTAGCTACCGCATTATTTGCCGAACCTGTTAATGAGGTAGCAGCAGTAGATTTCCATGTGGTTCCGTTTTTAGAAAAATAAATTCTTGGAATATTTCCCCCAGTCATAGGTATACCCACATTATCTGTAATGGATACATTGCTTACGGTTCTGGAACCCGATGTGGTGCTTGCATTATTTAATAAATTAAAGGTAATAACCGGAGCTATAATATCTGACGATAGGGTATAATTACCTGACGTGGCGCCAATATCCGCCGGTGATCTTCCCGATCTTAGGTTTCCGTCGAAATCAACAGTGGTTGGAACATCCATAGCTCCATTACCCTCTGCAGGATTGGAGCTTGACAAATGTAAATCAACTGCACCGGCATTTCCTGTAGCATTTACAAAACCCGGATCACCACTGCCGCTTCTTAAATCCAATCCCGTGGCCGATTGCCAGCTGTTGGCACCACTTAAATTGGCATAGTCTGTAAAAGTTGACATAACATTTACAGCAAGTCCACCTGTACCGTTGGCGTATAAAATATTATTATCTGAAAAAGTAAGGCTAGTGGCATTTAATTGCATGGCACAGTTTTTACCTGTAGCCGACCCCGTATTGCTTACTGAATTTTGGAAAATATTATTTTTAATAACCGCTCTGGTAGTGGTGGTTGAGAATGTTAAAGGCAGATGAAATGCAGCCGTAACAGATGCACCAGAACTTGGTGCACCGCCAACATATACACTGTTATGGTAATAAAAAACCGAAGTTAAATTGCTAAGTGTCTGCTGTATTCCGTAAACATTGTAAGGGCCTGAGAATGCATTGCCTGATGAATCTATCCCAACCCGAACCATGTTATTTTCGAAGGTTCCGGAATATCCATAATTTGCAATTCCAATCATGGTACCATTACCGGTAGTACTAAGTTTTAAACTATGAATATTATTACGAGCCACATAATAAGGCGTAACTGATGAAGCAGCTAAACTAACAAATCCTATGACATGAACCGGATTAGCTGTGGCTGAATTGGTGTGGTTTAAAGAATGAATTGTATTTCCTGTAAAATCTAAAAATGTTCCACCTGCTGAATAACTCATTCCTATAAGGCCTGCCGAATATAAAGTACCGGTAGAAATTGTCATTGAATTTAAGCTGAAAATTGTATTGTTTCTAACCTTAATACCCGAACCGCTTGAAATATACATACCCACTAATTGAGTTGAAGTAGGTGTAGTACTCACATACTGTATATTTGAAATGGTATTATTCATTACCTCCGAGTTTCCAAGTAATGAAAAAACCATTCCCAATATTCCTGTAGCAGTGGATACCGTAGTAGTACTTGCCGTACTGGATACCAAATTTTTAACCACATTGTTTTTTACCATGGTTACCCCGCTTGTAACGTACAGACCTACCATACAATGCGCACCTATATTATCATAATTGAATAAATTTTGAACTGTATTATTCAATACATTTTGAACGTTACCAGATGAACTTACCCCGATACCCACAACGGCTGCCGATGTGGTTGAACCGGTAAGTCGAGAAACGGCATTTAAATTTTGAACCGTATTATCTCGAACATTTAACGTTAAAGTACCCGAAGAAATCATAATTCCTCTTACAGCCGTATTGGTATATACAGTGCTGCCCTTAGCCGTTAAATTTGAAATTTTATTATTATTAACTGTTAGTGTAAACCCGGTGAAACTATTAATACCAACGAGAGAGGCATCGCTATTAGTTTGAATACTGTTGGGTGTAGCCGCATCACCAATGGTGTTACCGGTTATTCCTCCTACGTTTACCACCCCACCGGTAATATTTATACCTATAAATTGTGGTGTGGAGGCTGCAATGGAGGTAGTAGTTTGTGAAAACAAGAAATTTTGAATGGTATTGCCCTGAACCTGGGTTCCCGCTTCAGTTCCCGCATTTACCAAAATGCCTACCGAACCTGAAACAGTTGACGCGCTGCTCCATGCCGAACCACCGCAATTAGCTGCCATGCCTCCAATAAAGTTACCACTTATAGTATCATTATTAGATGATAAACCAGGAACAAAGTTTATGGAAACTTGAAGCACCGTTACCGGGGTATAGGTCCTATAAAAATGATTATTTAGTATTCTCCAGTTGTTTCCATTACCTGTGCCTGATACCGAAATCCCATTGTTTGTCCAGTTATAAATATGACATTCGCGAATGGTTATGTTGTCCTGTAAAATCAATGGAAGTATTCCTGTAGGGGATTGCCCTTGCGAATAAATACCTACGGCCAAGGTGGTACCTATACCTCTGATATGGGAACCTATAAAACTATTATTATCATTTCCGGTTGTTAAATTAGAAGTTGGGCTAATCAATACAGCCCCAGTAACCGTTGATGCAGAGGCACCTTCTATAATACAATTTTGGAAAGTATTAAACGTAGCGTCAGCCATCATGGTTAAAACCGAAACCGATGTGCTGGTTCCTCTTATTACCATAAATGTATCGGTTGAAGCACCGCCTGAAGGTATTCCGGTAAATGTAACTCTATCAGCACCATTCAAACGAATTAAACCATTTGTAGTGGAATTGGTTCCTGAAATTACTCTTCGTGAAGCAGCGGATGGACGGATAGTTAAGGTATAGCCACCTGATCCGGTTTCGTTCCATTGGTTTAAGGCTACCGCTCCTGTTTCGGTTAAATCGCTGGTTATATTAATTACTGTATTTCCTTGTAAACCTGAATTATTTATAGCTTCAAATAATCCTGCTGCACCGGTTTCGGTAAGGCTGGTATAGGTTTGTCCTGACCCAACATCAATAGTAGTGGACAAAGAAGCAACTATAGTATATGTATTTGGAGTAGCAGGATCGCTTGAAACAGAACTAACCGAAGACGCTACGGCATACATGGCGTTAGAAACCACATTACCTGCGCTATCCTGAGCCAATATATAGTAACTGATAATATCACCGGTGGTAACGCCACTAAACGAAGAATAATCCATGGTAAAAGTCCATACCCCGTTTTGACGAGTGCCTGATGTAAGTGAACCTGTGGCATTATATACAGTACCGGTTCCTTTTTTATAATACACCCGTGGTTGATTGGCTGTAGTCAATGGCATTCCGGTTCCGTTATCAACTATATTTACCGTAAATGTGCGGTTAGATGTTGAACTGGTATTGGTTAAAGGCATTAAATTAATGATTGGAGGACATTTATCATTGGCTAAGGTAAAGGCTGCGGCATCGGCCCCAATATCGTTGGGGGTAAATGAGGCTCTTAACTGACCATCGTAATCGTCCGTAATGGTTGTAACAGTTGGGTCACCATTACCTTCGGCCGGATTGCTTGAACCTAAATGCAAATCGACCATCGCAACAGAGCCATTAGGGGCATTAAAATTAGGATCTACCGAGGCACTTTGTCCATCCGTAAGGGTGGCTGAATTCCATCCACCAGAACCGGTAAGGGCTGTATAAGGGGTTCCACTAATTAAACCGACAGCTCCATTTGTATTAGGTGCATAAAAAATATTAAAATTCGAAAAAATTCTGCCATTGTTTGTAATCATACGCATACATGCATTCCTGCCCGAACTGCTGTTGCTAATATTATTATAAAAAATATTATTTTTAACATTCACAACATCGGTTGTTAATACAGTAACATTAAAATCAATACAAGCCGTATTGGTAGTACCGGCCGATGAACCTGCCAAATAAATACTATTATTATAGTAATTACTGGCATTACTATGTGCTACAAAAATTCCTTTGATATTATAGGGTCCACTAATTGTATTGCCTGATGTATCAATACCCAATCGGATCATGTTATTTTGATAGGTTACCACACCGCTATTGGCATAAATTCCATGTATAACCCCAATACCGGAGGTGGCTAACTTTAGGCTATGTATAAAATTACCGCCTACAATTGAATTATTACCAAATGTGGTTGTATTCGTCA
>JBJXDS010000208.1:0-3002 GCA_046154525.1 Bacteroidia bacterium | reverse complement strand
TATTTTCCGCACTACTTCATCTACCTGCCCATCTGTTAAAAATGGATTGATTGAAATTAATGCTTGGCGAAGTTTAGGCTGCAATACCACTTCTGAAAATGATGTACGATAACTCTGCTCGGGTGTTTGTTGCATTTCAAGCTCCAACACTTGGTTCTTGCCAGTGTTCCAACCTAAGCCTTTTAATTGCTCTATAAAAGGTTTTTCTACGTGGCTGTATTCATCCAGTTTTAGAGATGAACCAATATTGCCCCTGTATTTATTATCGTTACTTAATATCATATTATTGCTTGTTAAACTTCTTATTAATCAAATGTTGGTTTCTTGCCAATTACTGGTTTTTTGAATTTCGGTTCTTCGTGAATGTCTCTCAATAATTCGTGTACAAACTTTTCTTCAAATTGTGCATCATCCCTCATATCTACATACTTTCTACCTTTTAATACTATTGGTATTGCATCTGCATCTGTTCCGTTTCTAAACAGAGGAATGAACTTTGAAGTGTTTACTCCATCTGTAAATATTTCAGCAGAAATAATTGAATATTCATAACCAACACCTCCTGCAAGATTTTCAGTTTTCTTTTTGTAATTGGGTGTCATTACACAAATTACCCTTTGTGATTTTGTAATGGCATTTTCCATAAAGTGAGGCAGAGGTTTACCCAGTGATCCTAAATCCCATTTATCCAAAATAGCATTTACACCATTATCACAAAGTTTGGTAGCCAAATTGATTATCCATTCTTCGTGTTCCTGACTATCCCAAGAATAAGAAATAAAAACATTAGGTATCACTTCTGTTGGTTCAACTGGCATTGCTACACTTGCTTGATTAACTGGTTTTACAACTTCTACCACTGCAATTGCATCGGCTGTACTAAAAGCTGTATCAAAATTAAAATCATCAGTAGTTGTACTTTTAGTATCAGTAGTATCTTCCAAAAACAACTGAATGTTTACATACAACTCTTTACGTTTTTCTTCATCCAAGTGATTAATTAAATCGTTGTAATATTCCACTCGGCTTGTAGATAAATCTTTCTTTCTTCTTTGTTCAATGTAGAGTGTGTATGACGGTGGTATATCATCGCACAAAGGCATAATAAACTTATAAAATTGTGAGCCACCAATGTAATGAGTGGCGGTATCTTGTGGACCAATAAACTTCCATAGTTTATAGAATGCTTTATCCCAGTCTGTTTTATCTACTTGCGGAATAACCCAGGGCTTTTGAAGCATTGCTGCCACCTTATCATCATCATAAATATAATCGTAACCCTTTTCAGTTAAGCGAATACACTCGGGACTGGTATTTTCATAAGTAAAATAGCCTGTAAAAATTAATCCATTGAAAACTATAAAGAATAACTCCTTTTCTTTTGGATTGAGTTTGTCAATTAATGTATGTTGCAAAACACGGAACATTACAATATGCCCAGCTTTACATTTAGCTGACCTGAATTTATCAAAAATGAGTTCTGCTATTTCTCTTTCGTTTTTCATATTTTAACTCGTACTTTTCCTGTTAGCAAATCTTGCATTAATCCCGTTTTTAGGTATTGGAGTTTTGTTAGCTTCTTCATTTCTGAATTAATCCTTTCATTGCTTTTTATAACCATTTCAGAAAATTTTTCTAACTCAAAATCATTATTAAAAAATGGAACATTAATTTCTTTTATCTGTGTGTAGTTAATTCCTTCTCTATTACTACCGGCAATATTTTGATAAATTTGATTTTGCCCATAAATTGAATTGAGATAGGATGATAAGAATATCGCATTATTCACATCAGCCTTTTTTAACCGAATTGCACATACGTGTTGGTTTACATTAGCTCTTGGAAAACCTTCTGGAACATATGTTGCTCTGCCAATTGAAGCACCTGTTATATTGAGTAAAACGTCAAATTCTTTTAGCTGACTTCCAAGCATCCTATTGTTTATTTCTTCATTGATATATGCCACATCATCCAATTTAAAACCATAGGAATAAACATTTTGACTTCTTATCAATAAAATACCTTCCTTTTCATATACATCACTACCGCCCTTTGGTGTAACACCACTTCTTAATCTTTCTGCAATATCTTTAATAGATAAACATTCCCATTCTTGCGGTATTCTACCTAATGGGCTATCCTTAAATACGTGGGTTTGTTCGGTTCTTATGTTTCCTTTTTCATCAATGCCTTTAGTGAGTAGGTCTTGCATTAAGCCAGTTTTTATATGGGTATATTTGGCTATTAATGCTTCTGTATTGGCAATGGCTTGGTCGGTTTTGGTGAGTATGTTAGCAATTGACTGTTGTTCGGTAATTGACTTAGGAATTTTAATAAACAACTTCTTTAAATGTGATGGACCTACATTTACTTGAGCACTGCCAGTACTCTGACTGTATAAATCATATAGAAAGGAATAATCTTCAAGCAAATAATTGAGGAAATACAAACTGATATTATCTGTATTCTTTGGTTTAAACCTTATTATAGAAGTATTTAATAAAAGTGGCAAATCCGTTTTTTTAACAAACGCCTTTTTGCCTAAAGTACCAGATGTTGATACAATTAAATCGTCTTCTTCAAGCTGAAAATGTTTGTAAACACCATTGGCTATATCACCACTTATAAACTGACAGGTTTCTTTATTTATACTGCCATTTTCAATACACCTGATGTTCACAAATGGAAAACCTGCTTCTTTAAATAGGAATGACATTAGCCCAGGACCTTCTTGGAATATTATATAATCACTAAACTTTACTTTAGCCCAGCCGTTCGGAATTATGCTTTCTACCATATTAATTCAAATATTTTAATTGGGTTAGAAAATCATTTAGTTCATTCATCGTTTTATTACGGCTATGCTCAATACTTTGTGCAGAAGTATAATACTTATCAAATAGGTTTTCGTAAGCACTTATTAATGTTCTTTTTTCGGCATTTAAGTAGCGTTGCAGTTGGTTGTTTATTATATCAAAATGTTTTTTCAGTATCAACATTTG
>JBJXDS010000207.1:0-9218 GCA_046154525.1 Bacteroidia bacterium | reverse complement strand
GCATCACCTCCTCTATCGGTAAAACTAAAATTATCATTAATTATTGAATCATTTAAATTTGAAAATTTAGTAAATTCACCCTGGTAGCGCATTTTTATAGTATCTGTAGGACCATTTCTATGTTTTTGAATTATAAATTCACCGATGCCTTGCGTAGAATTGCCCTGGTCATCTTCAGCCAGTCCATAATACTCGGCCCTGTAAATAAATCCTACCATATCGGCATCCTGCTCAATAGAACCAGACTCACGTAAATCTGACAATTGAGGACGGTTTCCTTCTCTTCTTTCAGCATTACGACTAAGCTGCGCCAAGGCTATTACCGGAATATCCAATTCCTTTGCCAAAGCTTTTAAACTTCTGGATATATAACTTATTTCTTGCTCACGGTTACCTATGTTTTTGTCATCCCCTTTCATCAGTTGAAGATAATCCACAATAATCAACTCAATATTATGTTGCGATTTTAATCGCCTTGCTTTAGCTTTAAAATCAAAAATGGAGAGAGATGGCGTATCATCTATAAATATTGGGGCTTCGGCCAACCTTTCGGTTTTTACCCGTAATTGCTCCCATTCAAATTCTTGTAAGTCTCCTCTTCTTATTTTTTCGGAGGCAATTTCTGATTCGGATGAAATAAGCCTAGTTACCAATTGAATGGAAGACATCTCAAGCGAAAACAAGGCGACAGCTTTTCCAAAATCAATAGCAGCATTTCGGGCTATGGAAACTACAAATGCTGTTTTACCCATACCTGGTCGTCCGGCCACAATTACTAAATCTGATTTTTGCCAGCCTCCTGTTAATCTATCTAAATCTGTAAGACCAGAAGGAACTCCTGAAAATTGATTGTCGTTGGCCGATAAGGTTTCAATATGCTTAATGGCTTTATGTAAAATATCACCCAGCGACAGATGACCTTTTTTCATTGTATCGTTTTTTATAGCAAACAACTGGCGCTCCGATTCATCCAATAATTCAAAAGCATCTGTGGTATCTTCAAATGCCTTTTTGCCAATTTCACCGGCAATATGTATCATTTGACGCTGAATATATTTTTGGATTAGTATATGTGAATGGTATTCAATATTGGCTGCTGAGGCCACCCTATTGGTTAGCTGGGTAACATAAAATGCCCCACCGGCTAATTCTAAATTTCCCTGTTTTCTTAATTCCTCTGTTACGGTTAAAATATCAATAGGCTTGGCCTTTACAAATAATTCAGAAATGGCCTTAAAAATGAGTTTATTTGAATCGGAATAAAATGATTCCTCTTTTAAAATATCAATTACCTTTTCGGAGGCATTTTTTTCCAACATCATGGCACCCAGAACTGCTTCTTCAAGGTCCAAAGCCTGAGGAGGTAATTTACCATTGTAAACTATCTCTTCAAGATTTCTTTGTTGACGCTTATTGCGTAAGGTTGGGTCGAGTGGCATATACGATTTCGATACAATTTTAGGGGTTTTTAGCTCTTATTTTACACCTCTTTTTTGTTATCCACTAAGGTAAATCAAATGTGTATTACGTGTTAATTAGATTATTAACATAATACCAACTATTTGATAATAAGTAGGCATGCCATAGATTGGTGATGTGTACAAACATTGGCATAACATTAAATTAACACGAATTTATGGGCATTGACACAAAAATGACTTTCGTATTTGGCACTTTTTAAATCGTTCATATTTAGTATTAAAATACTTATTCTATATTTCATGGTGACTATCTCGATTTAAAAAAAATGATTAATCCAATTATAAGTAGTCTGGTTAAATTTGCTAATCAAAATATTAAAAAAATGAAAATAACTATTAGACCGGCAATTGAATCGGATACTGAAAAAATAATGGCCCTCGTAAATGAATTGGCAATTTTTGAAAAGGCAGCTGATGAAGTAATTAATACTGCTGATCAGCTTAAAATTGATGGGTTTGGGAATCATCCATTATTTAAAAGTATAGTGGCCGATGCCGATCATGGCATTCTAGGTTTTGCCCTTTATTACTACCGCTACTCTACTTGGAAAGGCAAGGTGCTTTATTTGGAGGATTTTTATGTAAAAGAAGCCTTTAGAAATTTTGGAATTGGAAAACAATTGTTTGATGAAATAATTAAAACTGCCAAAAATGACAAATGCCAGAGGATAAGTTGGCAGGTGCTTGATTGGAACGAGCCTGCCATAAAATTTTATGAAAAATACAATTCACAATTTGATAAAGAATGGTGGAATGGATATTTGGAAATGTAGGTGGTAAGAGCGTTAGCGGTTACTAAGGGATTCGTTATTAAGATTGAAAAAATGCTCAATATTAAATACTCCATGATCCTTATTCATTTAAATTTCCAAATCTTTAAATCTCCAAAATTTCTAATCAACTATGGAACAAAAGTTGCAAATTTGTGATGTAAAAAAATAAAACAATGTTTGGATTATATGCAGTAGGTATCGTGTTTTTTATTATCAGTTTGGCCGTAAGCTCCCGATTGAAAAGTAAATTTAAAAAATATTCGCAAATTTCAATTTCTTCAGGCTTATCAGGTGAAGAAATAGCGAAAAAAATGCTAAAAGACAGTGGAATTTATGATGTAAAAGTTGTTTCGGTTGAAGGCCAATTAACCGACCATTATAACCCATTAAACAGAACAGTAAATTTAAGTAGGGATGTATATGAAGGTCGTAACGCTGCAGCTGCAGCTGTAGCGGCTCATGAATGTGGCCATGCGGTGCAACATGCCGATGCGTACGTCTGGCTTAATTTAAGAAGTCGGCTCGTTCCTGTTGTAAATTTAGTTTCCAATTTCATTCATTGGATAGTTCTTATAGGAATTATGGTATTAACCTCTACTCAAAATCCTACGGTATTAATGGTTGGTATTGTTTTGTTTGCACTTACTACTTTATTTAGTTTTGTCACCCTTCCTGTTGAATTTGATGCAAGCCGCAGAGCTTTGGCCTGGATTCAAGACAAAAATATGGCTACCGCAGCCGAATACGAAATGAGCAAGGATGCTTTGAAATGGGCAGCCCTTACTTATGTTGTAGCTGCCATTGGTTCATTAGCTACTTTACTCTATTATATATCTATGCTTTCTGGTTCTCGCAGTGATAGATAATTTCGATTCTATTTTTAAGAAGTAGTATTTAATGAGGAATATATTTACAGCTATTAGTTTGTTTTGCAGCGGCCTTTTATGGGCACAAGAACCAATTCGTATTAATCTTAATGCCAACGTTGAAGATGATAAACTAAAGAAAACTCAAGCAATTATCCCGGTTTATAAGTACACTAACGTAAATATTGAACCCTACAATAATTTTGGAACTGAGAGCCCTAAAAACACGAAATGGATTACCTTAAAAAATATGCCTGATATGGCTGATTGCAGCGATACTGCCTATAGTTTTATTTATTTTTCAGGGGCCGATAATGCGGCAAATTCAGGCTATCTCATTGCCTTAATTGGCAATTACAATCGTATGTCGCGAAAAACGGTTCATTTTTTTATAGATAAAAACAATAACCTTGATTTTAGGGATGATGGTCCCCCCTATTTAATGCCTTATCAAAGGGACTCTATAGTAGTTAGTTTGCAAAATACAAAAGTTGAAGGGTCAGACTACCAGGTAAAATTAAGCCGCATAATGTTTGGCAAAAGCTTAGATTATAAAAACCTATTAGACTCGCATTACAGAAAACATATGGGTAAAAAAGTTTTTACCAGAATTAATAATTGCTACCGCGAACAGCGCTATAATTTATGTTCGGCCAATTTTAAATCCTTAACTGATTCCTTTGCCATTGGTATAAAAGACATGAATGTGAATGCTCTATATAACGACTACGAAACCGATATGATTTATATTGGTCCTTATAATCAGCCAATCGTATCCGAGGACCTTTTTGAATATAGAAAAGGGAAAAATAAAACCTCTTTTGAATGGAATGAAAAGCTATTCAATATTACCAATATTGACCCGTTGGGTAAATGGATTGATATACAGGAAGCCACGAAGCAAAAGACCTATAAAAAATTAAAATTACACCGCAAGGTTCCTAAAATAAGTTTTGTGAACGAAATGAGTGTGAAACACAGCCTAAAGCAATTCCGAAAAAAACATATTTATCTTTATTTTTTTAACGATGATTTAGCCAGCCTTAAGGAGGATACCATTTATTTAAGAAAATTGCAAAATGAATTTGGAAATAAAATTCAGGTAATAGGGATGAATTATGGGGATGAGCCCAAGTCCATGCGGTTTTTTCAGCAATACTATAACATACCATGGATAGTAGGCATGAGTAACCGGGAAATAAATAAAAAATTTTATGTTGAAAATCTGCCCAAAGGATTTTGGATTGGCAAACACAGGAGGCTCAAGGGGCGAAATTATACGCCTAAAATGATGTATGAAAAGGCTTTGGTGAAGTTTGGAAAAAAGTAAATAACTCCACAACTTCTGTTGATGCTATCTAGCAAACTATTTAGCTTTTAAATTCCACAGAATATTTTCTTAAATATCTATCATCCGCAGGTTACATCCGTCAGGGTGCGTTTGGGATCCAACACATGCGAAGCATAACATAAGACCATTGAAAATAAACATAGATTACTTATGAAAAGAGCGAACTGCAAAATTTTCAAGTAGAAACTTCGTCCTTAAAGTCATCGATAATTGTTAAACAACTGTGTGTGCTTAAACCAAGCTTCCCAAAAAATTTTGAAGTTGGTTTTGTTGGTGCCTTTTTTTGGTTCTTTTTTGGGCAAACAAAAAAGAACAAAAGGAAAAAACTATAATGTTTCAAAAGATTTAAGAACAAGGATTAACGATTTAAGATTTTTGAAGTTTCTGGTATCAACCTTAAGTGGAAACCCGTTTGTTTACCAACTCTTCAAATCCCCCGAACCAAATGTCCATTCAGGAGTTTCAATACATCCTTCTGTGGCATTATACCAGGGGCTTAGTGTTTCAGAACCCGGATTTTTTAAAATATGGATTTCCTGGGCAGGCATATAGCTTTGGGCCAACGTAAATATTTTTTCACCCTTTTCATTTTTGGCCACATCCATCACCATTACTGCGTGACCATAAGGATTTCGGGTTTGGATAAACACATCGCCCGGTTCTATTTTATCTATTGATTTTGTTTTTAATTCCTTGTGTAATGAAGCCGTTCCGCAATAGCTATAAATTAAATCCAAATAATTAGTAAAGTTTTTTTTGCTGCTATCCTGTTTTGATAATTTAATAAAATCCACCGAACTTCCATTTATCCTTGGCCTCCACCCTTCGGCATAATCGGTCCATTTGCACAAATGCCCGCTGGTAAAATGAAACTGAATTTCGGAAAAGCGTTTTTGCTTAAACAAATACTCGGCCCTTAGCCTGATTACTGCATCGGCACATTGCTGCAAATCTTTTTTGCCCACGCCCAAATCCAAAACCCGGTAATGGGCATTTTGATTTCCTTTTTCGGTCCCGTCATACAGTAGGACGGTGTTTTTTTCTTTAAAGCCCAATGTTCTCAAATAAGTTGTAAAAACTGTATCTTTTCCATGGATACGTGAATAGCCGGATGGCAAGGTTACTTGGCCACAGGTTGTGAGTGCCTCTTCCTCATGGCTTATTTGGCTTGGCGAAAACGAACAGGAAACAAAGGATATAAAAACAAGGGAACGCATGTTCAAAAAACGGTTTGACTAGTGTTTTATTGTTTTGACTAAAAAGAGATGCTTCCCAGATAAAAATCGGGGAAGGCATTGCCTCAACATGACAAGATATATAAAATTCTCCAGGATTTGTCATTTCGAGGCACGAGAAATCTTGATAAATTATTACTTTTGAGCCGGAGCATTGATAGGTTTAAGAATGTCATCTCACGCACCGCTGCGGTAATGCTTGCGCCGTGATGGGTTTCATTTTATTCACAAAAAGTTTTAAGCAGATATTCACCAATTGAGTCAGGATTTACATAATTCATTTCTACAAGCAGTTCATTTTCACTATAAGTATCTAATACTTCGCCCTCTTTAGAATAAACAGTAGCCTGAATTACCCCAATTTTTTTAGACTTACAATCAAATTTGTAAAGTAAAATTTTATACCCATCTACAGTTGCTAATTTTTGGGATGTTTTCTTTGGATAATATTCCATTTTATCAGAAACAATTTTTATCCAGGCGGTTTCATCTGTGTTTGGCCTATAATAATAGATTCCATTTTTCTCTTCTGATAAGAACTTCCAGTTTTGTGAATAACAAAATGAAGTTATAAAAAATGACATGAGTAGTAAAATTATTTTCATGAATTTGTTAATTTAGGTTGTTTTAAATATTTCTGCTTACTTATATATCTAATAAAGCTGAATAAAGATACCCATTTTTTGATGGCTTTATGCCATAAAAAACCTTTTTTATGCGTGCAAATATATTTATTCTTTACAAATCATCAAATGGATTTAATCTCCAATGGCGCATTAGCGGAGCGGTGCTTGTACCCGATAATTACAAAGAATTTGTTATTATTTAAGAACAACGATTAACGATTTTAGATTTTGGAAGTTTACAGACCCTGATTATCCACCTTACCGTAAGCCTTAATAATTTCCTTCACCAAAGGATGCCTTACCACATCTTCCACATCCAGCCATACTACTTTAATTCCTTTTATGCCATCCAATATTTTTATGGCTTTTTTAAGGCCCGATTCCATTTTGGGTGGTAAATCCACCTGGGTTAAATCGCCGGTGATAATGACCTTGGCATTAGGCCCCATGCGGGTTAAAAACATTTTAAGCTGGGTATTGGTGGCATTTTGCGCTTCGTCTAATATCACAAAGCAATTATCCAAAGTTCGGCCTCGCATAAAGGCCATGGGAGCTATTTCGATGGTGCGGTTTTCGATATACTTGTTGTATTTATCATCGGGCAACATGTCCTGCAACGAATCGTACAAAGGCCTTAAATACGGGTCAATTTTTTCTTTTAAATCTCCGGGAAGGAATCCTAAATTTTCGCCAGCCTCTACAGCGGGACGGGCCAAAAATATGCGTTTGATGGTTTTATTTTTTAAAGCCCTAACAGCCAAAGCCACTGCGGTATAGGTTTTTCCGGTTCCGGCAGGACCAATGGCAAATACAATATCATTCCTATCTACTTCTTCTACCAGTTTTATCTGATTGGGGGTTCTGGCTCTTACAATTTTTCCATTGGGGCCAAATACCAAAACATTATCCGGTAAGGTTTCGTTCCCGTTTTCATCACGGGGAATTGCAGCTTCCGAATTTCCACTTGATAAAAGTTTAAATAACTCGTCATCACTCAAAGTACCCCGTGTATTTATGAGCGTTTGCAGCAGGTCTGTTTTCTGCTCAAACACTTCAATGTCCTTTTCAGGGCCCGAAATTTTAATTTCATTGCCACGGGCCGAAACCTTTAGCAGGGGGAAAACTTTTTTAAGAAGATTAAAATAATTGTTGTTGGAACCGAAAAAAACAGCTGGATCGGTTTTTTCAATGAGTAGGGTCTTTTCTGTCAATCTTATTTTTAGGTTAAAAGTGTACGTAATTTTTAGCTTTTGGGGCGTTTACTTTAGTAGATACCATGTGGCTATGTTTTTAAAATTTGTTTCGTTTCAAATCTACATTTGTTCTCAAAATAATCAAACCAAATATTTTGCCAATTATTACCCTCACCACCGATTTTGGGGCTCAATCGCATTTTGTGGCTGAATTGAAGGGCAAAATTGCCAAAATTTTACCCCAATGTTCGGTTATTGATATTACACATGCATTACCTCCATTTCAATTAATTGAAACCTCTTTTATTTTAAAAAATAGCATTTTTCATTTTCCCGAAAATACCATTCATGCCGTAGGGGTTGATTCTAGCCTGGCAGTGCACAAGGCCTTGGTTATTGCAAAATTTAAAGGCCAGTTTATTATTGCGGCCGATAATGGTATTATTCCTTTGGTTTTTTCGGATTCAGATTTTGAGTATAAACGAATTGAAGTAAAAGAAAATGATTATTTTTCGTTTAAAAATAGTTTTACTAATTATTTATTAAAACTTATTGACCTTAAGTATAACCTTAATAAAATGGAAGGCCTCCAGGAAAATATAAAACTGATGGTGCTTCAAAAACCAGTATTGAAGGACAACCTTATTTCGTTTGATATTATATATATCGATTCATTTGGAAATGCCTACACCAATCTTACCCAACATTTTTTTGAAGAATCGGTTGGAATTAAAAAATTTAGTCTTAGCCTCAGCCGATTTGAATCGGTAGATGCCATACATAATAACTATACCGACGTACCAGAAGGCGATAAAGTATGTTTTTTTGACGAAAACGGATATATGGTGATCGCCATTAACCGCGGAAGAGCTAATCAATTGTTGGGGCTAAAAAGGGATTCACGGCAATTGTTAATTGAGATATTGGATTAGACCCCTTTAGTTAACCTTCGCCTGAAGCGAAGGTCTTCCTTGCTAAAACCATACACTTCATTAAATATATCTTATATTTGCCTCCAATGCCTATATCTATTTTATTTGGTATGGTGTTGGGTAATGCAAAAAATTATAAAATACCTTTTCTTTAGTGTTTTGCTATTTGGAGCTGGGAATGGTTTTTCCCAAACCCAAAAATTCAATATTCAAACTTCTTTTCCTACGGCAATTACTGTTTGTGGCAAATCCGATTCACTGGTTTTTGAAATACGCAATATCTCTTCTTCTTCTATTTCCAATGTTTTTTTAACTTTAAGGCTCCCATCAGGAGGTTATTATCAATCATCTTCTATCAAAGGGGCAGGAGTTACCGAATCAAATGTTACTAATCTAAATGCACCCATTTTTAAATTACCCAATTTTACCTTGGCCGGGTATTTAAAAATTTCGGTAAAAATAAATTCAAATTGTAACCTTCAGGTGTTTATAAGCAAGGGTAATCAGGCGGCACCCTCACTAGATTTTACATATACCGGTGGTAGTGAAACCAACATTACAGGAAGTTTGAATGTGAATGTGCCCAATGTTTTAATAAATACCATCAGCAATCAGGTGAAAAATGCATACCTCAACAATAAGTTTATTAGAGAGGTCGCCATTAAAAATACAGGGAAAGGCGGTGCAGCCAATGTTTTATTTTATCGCACCAATGGCGCAGGTTTAAAAGTAACGTCATCTCGCGCTAAAGATAAATACGC
>JBJXDS010000206.1:0-6109 GCA_046154525.1 Bacteroidia bacterium | reverse complement strand
AGGCTATATAACCGACAGCCTGGGACGTAAAATTGATTTTAGAAATACCATTATTATCATGACTTCTAATATCGGTTCCCGCCAGTTGAAAGACTTTGGGGCTGGGGTAGGTTTTGGAACTGCTGCCAAAACCATGTCGAATGATACTCACACCAAAAGTGTGGTGGAAAATGCCTTGAAACGCTTTTTCTCTCCTGAGTTTTTGAACCGTATTGATGATGTGATTGTTTTCAACCCATTGGAAAAAGAAAGCATCGAAAAAATATTAGAAATTGGAATAGATAAATTGGTAAAACGCATTGAGGGGGTTGGGTTTAAGGTAATCCTGAAACCTGCGGCCAAAGATTTCCTTGTAGAGAAAGGATATGACCGGGAGTTTGGGGCAAGGCCATTGGCTCGTGCCATTCAAAAGTATCTGGAAGATCCTATAGCCGAAGAAATATTAAAAGCCGGCATAGCCGATGGCGATACCATGGAAGTGGATTTGGATAAAAAAGAAGGAATATTGAAATTTAAAAATTCAAAGCCCAAGAAAGTAAAGGCTACAGAATAATTTATTATAAAATTAATAAAATCAAAAAAGCCATCCCTCGATAAAGGATGGCTTTTTTTAGTATGGTAAATTAGTGAAACCTATCGACTGATAATAACCTTTCCTGTAAAAAGGTCATTTCCTTTTTCTACCATAAGCGTGTAAACACCGGCAGGTAAATCCAAGGTAAGTATTTCGGTTTCTTTTTTATCAGCCAACGCTTTTATTAATTTTCGTCCAGTGGCATCCATTAATATAATTTGAGCATTAATTAATTCAGATGGCACTTCTAGTTTAAAACTGTTTTTAGCTGGTTGCGGATAAATAGTGATTCCCGATTCCTTAAACGTATTGCTTACTGATGCAGGTACTTGTATTTCCATTGAGTCTGTGCTAAGGCAACCAAATTCATCCTTCACTTTTAATTTTACCCATACTTTGGCACCCGGAGTAGAATAGGTATGCGTGGATTTTTTATTTACTGTGTCGGTACTTCCATCGTCAAAGGTCCAGTAGAATTTGGCTGTTCCTGTTTCATTGGGGGTAAAGGTGGCTGTTTTTCCGGTAAATGTATGAGTAAATTTAGCGGTTGGTAAGGGTTTCACACCCAATACTATTTTTCCGGAAGTGGAAACACAAGCCCCATTTTTTATGGTCACCCAAACGGTATCCACGTTTTTAGGGGTGGCAAGGGTCCAGGTGGGTGCATTACTTTTTTGTTTCGATACACTATTCAAATAGAAATTATACTCTTGCATCCCCTTTGAAACGACGTCGAATATAGCCGGACTACCCTGACAAAAGATATTTTGAGAGTTATTACTGGTAATCGAAACATTTGGTATTTCCCAAACTGTAACCGCCGCATCGCGTTTAATTACAGGGCAACTTAAATTGCTACTATCCGTCAATTCAAATCTATAGGTCCGGCTAAAATCGGCTGTTATTAAAAACACAGTATCTTTAAATGGGCCGGCTCCATCTATTTTCATTGAATAAAAATTGGTTTTAAGGTTCCTGATTTTAAAACTGATATCTTTGCCTTTGCAGGCATCCTTGTCCCAAACTATATCATAACTCAACGGGCTGCAAGGTATAGAACCACAAAGCACCTTGGTTATTTCACTTTGGTTGCAAGGAAAAATATCCAAGGCTTTTATCTGTACCTCAATATCGGTATTAGGCGGAAAAGCAAGTTCCTTATGCGTTAGCCCATTAATACCAGTACTTGGGTTAATCCAGGTTTTGCCACTATCTAAGCTTATTTTATAACCCAGAGCACCAGTAACTTTTCCCCAACTAATTTCAAAACTAGCAGAAGTTTTATTGGTGCAGCTAGCCGTTGGCGCTGAAATGCCTTTTTTAACTACAAAATTAAATTTATTGGAATTGCCCGATATACATCCTTTGGAATCTTTACCTTTAGCAAATAAGTCGGTAGATGCTGAAAATTTATGGGTTTGGGGGTTGATAGCTGTTTTTTGAAATAAGCCATTGGAGGTGTAATAAAAAATACTATCGAAAGTGGCAGTAGCAGATGAAGCAGTTACCACCACTGGTCGCTCAAAACAAATGGTATCGTTGGTTATATCCCTTTTAAGAGATATGCTATGCGAAGGATGATGGGCAATTTTAATAGCACCTGGAGTAAATGTACAACCATTGCTTGATTTGGCTGTAACGGTATACCTTCCCGTATCTTTAGCAAAAATATTTTGGGTAGTGCTACCATTGCTCCATGTATATGAAAAAGAGGTACTTCCTGTAGATTTAAGTTGTAATGAATCCCCTTTACAAAACGTGTAGGTTCCCGCGTTAGGATTGGTTGAAAATGTAGGATTGGAAAGAACTGTAATTTTTACTGAATCCGTTTTGGTGGAGGTAGCTTTGCCATTACTTACTGATAAAATAGCCCAAAAATTTCCGGCATTGGCATATCTTACCACAGGGTTTTGTGAATTTTTGTTACTTGGTGAAACAAAGGTTGCCCCTGTAACAGTCCAATTCCAGGTCATGTTACTCGTTACCGCGGTTGAAGATCCTTCAAGTGTAACCGCAGTTCCGGCACAATGGGTTGAATCTTTGCATTTGGCATTGGCCACAGGAATCATCGTGGAAGGTTTAATAGTAAAACTTTTTACATAAACCGGGTCGTTGTCGTTAGACGAATTGCCATTAGCTGCCATTACGCAGGTATAAAATTTTACATCGCCAATATTTTTTGGGGCCTTCCAATTGAATGTCCAATCTGTTGCATTGCTGCTGGTGGAAGATGTTCCGGATGAAGTATGAAAAACGTAATCTTTTGAGGATGCAGTCTGTTTTTGAACTCTACTTGAAGACGTTATTGTTGTTAAGGTTCCGGCAGCTTTATTTGCTCCGTCCAATACAGTAGCTTCAAATCCCCATTTAGAAACTCCGGATACCGTATGCGAAATTTTAATAACATAGGTAGAATCGGGTAAATAACCGTTGCCTGTTGAAAAATTAGAGGTAAGGATAACGTTATCCCACGAGCTTCCACTGGTAATTGGGCTGCCGGTATGGCATCCGCTTGTAATACATGTACCTTCGCCGGGGGCTCCGGTAGTTGAAGCCGGAGGACCACTTCCATAAGAAATGGAGTGGTAAGAAATAGCACAGAGGATCGCAACAAAAAATAGAACCGTAATTTTTTTAATCATATTTTTAAATATTGGGTAGGTAACAAATATAGAATGAGACTGGATAAACTAAGTATATTTTTTTTTTGAGACCTTGTCATAAGAAATGTTTAATCTGAAAATAAGTAAGTTGCAAATGATTTGTAAAAACAATTTTACATTTCATAAACAAAAGGGGACTCCACTGTTTTTCACCTTTTGTATAAATATCGAACCAAATTTATGTGATTTTAAAAAATTAGAATCGAATAATTAGGTTTGCTTCCAAAAAAATAAAACCAAAATATTAAACCAGCCAGAATTTAAAATTCCTTTCCTTGTTTTTTTTACCTAATGCCCTAACTTTGCTTATCACTATTACTTATCTATTTTATTATTCAATATGAAACCTATCCTAAAAAAAATCGAGATCAAAAAAAACTACATTGTGAGTAAATATATCGGCTTATTCGTTGTAGCCGGAATAATTATTTTTGGTGCCTGTAAAGATACCTATACCGGACCTTATCCTGCCGAACCCACCTGTGTTGAATACCCAGCCAACGATACGGTTGAGCTTATCAACGGTACAATAAAATTGGAGGATACCACCTATTATATAGCTAATTATGTGGATGAAAGTTCTACCACTAAAATTTACCCATGCACTGTTGCAGCAGCTTATCAAAAAAATGGTTTCCCTATTCAATATTCAGGATACCATAGAAAAAAGGAAGGCAGTACCAAACAATATATTCAAATTACAGCTATCCAACCCATTTTGAACGAAACAATAATTACCAACTATATTGGATTTGTGCGTAATCGTGATAGTGCCACAATAAATATAAATGAAAGGACAGGAGTTATTAAAAATTCGAAAATTGAAAATGCTAAATTAAAATTACTAATAACTTACAATGGCTGTTCTAAAGGTAGAAAATATTATTTATCACTTTATAAAACCACTCAAATATTGGGTGAAAAAAAATCGTATGGATTTCTTACCAGCCCTTACGAGGCTTGCCCTGCAGAGCATAGTATGTGGTATGAAATAGATGTGAGCAGCTATAAAAAAAGTACATTAGCTATTTATGATGGTGTAAAAACACATCTGTTTGAAATTCCAGAATAGACCATATGACCCGGGCTGAAACACTATTTCATAAAATAGCCTCAGAAATACCTGATACCCATGAAGGAAAAATGTTTGGGGCATTGTGTATAAAAGCCCCCAACGGGAAAGCCGGGGTGATGTATTGGAAAGATTACATGGTTTTTAAACTGGAAGGGGATCAACTAAAAGTAGCTTTAAGCTTGGATGGGGCTAAAATTTTTGAACCCATGACCGGGCGACAAATGGGCGGCTGGGTGCAGCTTTCATACGATTATGCCGATAAATGGCAAGCCTTTGCAGAACAGGCCATGGCTTATGTTAAAACCATAGAAAAGTAAATTTGTGATATCTAAACTGTATTATTCTTCATTCTGTAAATCCTTATCAAAAAAAATATTTTTACCATTAACCTAATTTTAATGGTAGTTGATTATTTTTGAAAAAATAAAAAATAGAAAAATCCATGAAAAACCTAAAATTTTCAACTGCAATTGTTTTATTAGTTCTTCTAACCGGTACTTTCCAGGGATGTAAAAAAGGAGAAAACGACCCATTCCTTTCTTTCCATTCGAGAGATGCCCGCCTCGCAGGTGATTGGGAAATGACAGATGTTAATTCTGAAACTACTGTTACGTTTACCTCCACCTCTAACCCAACTCCAGTTGTAAACACCAGCACTGTAACCTACGCTAATGGCGAACAAACCATGAGCGGCTCCACATCAAAATCCAGGTTTAATGTGGATGTAAAAATTGAAAAAAATGGCCAAATTACTATGACTTTAGAAAATTTTGATTCTAAAGGTGGATCATTGGGTATAACCGAAGAAAGAGGATATTGGGTTTGGGGAAGCACAGCAAAACGAAAATCAACTGTAGTTATAACAATTAAAGATATTGGCGGGGTATCACTTAATGGCGTTTGGAATGTGGATCAACTTAAAAATAAAGAAATAATTTTTAAGAAAACTAATTACACCAAAGGCTCTAATTCAAATTCGACGACTGAATCAACCGGAGAAACTACAATTACTTTTAAAGGAAAATAAAACTTTTTCTTTCATAAAAAAAAGCCACCCTTGGTGGCTTTTTTTTATTTAATTCCATTAATTTTTTCAGCCAATGCAAAGTCTTTATTAGTAATTCCCTTGGCCGAATGCGTGTTCAACCTCAAAGTAACCTGATTATAAACATTAAAAATTTCGGGATGATGGTCGGCCTGTTCGGCATACAATCCTATATGAACTATAAATGCCAAGGCGTGTTTAAAATTTTCAAATTTAAATCGTTTTTCGATGGCATCATTTATCAAGTCCCAGCCTTCAAGTCCTTTTAATTTTTCTTCTATTTGTTGGGCGTTATAGGTTTCCATACTTCTTTTTTATAATTCAAAAATATCTTAAAATTTAAAACTTATAGTACAATGCCGATTCACCAGTTACATTCAACTGTTTAAAATTATCATAAAAAGCATATCCTGCCATTAGATTAAACCCAATACGTTTTGCAATAATTATTTCAATTCCAAAACCAAGTCCATTATTAAAATAACCCTCGGTTGTTCTGGTTTGCTCGGGTTCACCTACTTTATTGGGGTCATAAATATAGGTGAGTTGCGAATTGTAATAATAATGATTGGCTTGATATAAATACAGGTTTGTAACCTTGCTTTCAATAAGTGTGTAAAGCATCGTTACCCCAATACTATACCGCTCTGTTTCTTTATTTTTAAAAGGGGCAAAGTTTACCTGACCACCAAATTTTTTAGGCAAATAACGAAAGGATAAACCATATCCGGTAGCAAATCCAGCACCTCCAC
>JBJXDS010000205.1:0-3039 GCA_046154525.1 Bacteroidia bacterium | reverse complement strand
AAACGACTATGGAAAAAAATTTTACTTCTTATTCAAAAAATTTATCTAATCAACTTTTCAAAACCTGTTTAACGGTTTTTTTAATTACCTCTCTCGGAGGTTTAGTAAGCGCGCAATCACCCTATTGCAACCCCGATTACAATAGCCAAAGTGGAAATTGCACAACGTACTATATGTCTGTTAATGCCGTCGAAATTTTGGATGGTTCTACAGTAGTTTATAGCAAGGGTCATGCAGGATCTCCCTATTATGGTTGTGAGGCGGCCACGGGGCAATACACTTTAATAAGCAGCTCTCCCTCGTTCACACTTAAATCAGGAAAAACCTACTCTTTTGGATTTACTACTGGTATAAGTTATCCAGTGGGGGTTGGCGTTTGGATTGACCTTAATGCAGATAATGACTTTGCAGATGCAGGTGAATATATTTCAACCGGTTGGGCCTGTAGTTCAGGTAATTTACAGCCTAGTGTTTCAACATTAACCTATTTTACTTCAACGATTCCTGCGGGCTGCGCTCCGGGTACTACCCGTATGCGAATAAGAACTACCTATAGTGCATGTACAGCGAATGATAATGGATGTACCGTATATAACTATGGTGAGGCTGAAGATTATACCATCAATTTAACATCTAACACTGACGATGTGGGTATTTCTGCATTGATAAGTCCTACTAATCTTTGCGGAGCTACGGCTGATCCTTTTATAGTTCAGGTTAAAAATTATGGAAATAATACCGTTTCGGCAGGTATACCTGTTAGCATAAAGTTATCAGGAGTAGCCTCAGGTACCTATACCAAAACCCTTACCCGTTCATTGGCCACATGTGCTACCGATACTATTCATCTTACTACACTTAATACAGCCGTATTAAAAGGCGTATTATCAATGAAATCATATACAAGCCTAACAGCTGATATTTATCCTACTAATGATACGAATTATACCAATTTAACTTTATATGGATCGCAAACTCCTTATTCAGGAACGCATGCCGTAGGACCAACCGGTAAATTCCCTTCCATTAAAAGTGCGATGGATTCATTAGCTATTAGTGGTGTTAATGGAAATGTTATACTGGAGTTGCAAAGCACTTATTCAAGTTCGGCAGAAACCTTCCCGGTTACTATTCCAAAATTTCTAACAAACATTTGCGGGGTAACCAATTCAAATCCTACTGTAACAATTAGACCTTCTTCGGGAGCAACCAATTTAGTGGTAGCAGGTAACAACTCTACTGCATTATTTATTTTGGATAATGCTTATAGGGTAACATTTGATGGCCGCCCTGGCGGATCGGGAACCTCAAGGCAACTAAGTTTTTCAAATACAAGCACCACTGGTACAGTATTTACGTTAATAAACGATGCCATAAGAAATTCAATTCGGTATTGTAATATACGCTCGGCTAATTCCAACTCGGCCAGTGGAGCAATATTTTTAGGTACTTCCAATAAGTTATGGGGAAATGACAGTAATGTTATAGCCAATAATTTTTTCAGTAAATCGGCACCAACTTCTACATTAGGTTCAGCTATTACTTCATCCCCTACATCTAATCTTTTGGTTCAAACGGATAATATTACCATAGATAATAATGAATTTATGGCCTTTTTCAATTTTGGAATCAATGTGGTTAATTCATTGGGCAATGGAGAAAAATGGACCATCACCAACAATAGCTTTTATGATACTAACACCGTAGCCGGCAGCACCAGTACCTCATGGACTGCTATCAATTTTGTTCCTGGAACCACGTCAAATTCAGTTTCGAATATTATCAGTGGTAATTTTATAGGGGGTACGGCCGCTAATTGTGGCGGTTCACCATTTATAAACAGTTCCACATCGGCTACCATGGGTGGTATCAGAATACAGTGTAATCCTGGCCCAATAACCCTTGTGCAGAGCAACGTAATACAAAATTTTAGTTTAACCAATACAGCCAATACAGCGCAATTTATGGGTATCAATCCTTCGGGAGGATCGATGTGGATAGGCGGTGCTCCGGGTAAAGGCAACACGATTGGTCATGCTTTTACTCCCAATAGTATTAGCACACTTGGTAACAATGCCATTATTGCTATTTCGTCGTCTTCGGCCAATGATATGGTGTTCAGTTACAACACCATTGCAAACATTACCCAAAATAATACTGGTGCCTCAGGGGGAATTAGATGTATTGTTAATACCGGGGGTACATCTATATATATTACGAATAATATAATAAAAAGTATATCCACCAATTGCACCAACACTGGGGGTATTACAACCGGTGCAAATGCTATTACTGGTATTTTTAGTTCAGCTGCCACCCAAAATCAGTATATTACCGATAACTTGATTGGAAATGGGCCTTCCGAGGGGTTATCCTCAAACTACAATAGTACTGCTCCAAGTTCATATACAGTGGTTGGTATAGCAACTACATCGGGTATTTCACAAGTTAAAAGAAATAAAATTAACGGATTAACAAACACAGCACCAAATTCAAGTAATACTACATCCTCAGCCATAGTTGGGATTTATAATTCAGGTACTGCAGGTGGGGTGATTGATAATAATGAAATTCGAAATCTGAATGCCACATCTACAACCGTATCAGCCAATCAGGTTAATGGAATGTATGTTTCATCAAGTTGTGATATTACCAATAATATTATAAGTGGTTTAACCTCCAATGGAAATCTTACAGGTAATGGACAGACTGCTGTTATCACAGGTATAAGTTTTCAAACAGCCTTACCAACAACTATCAAAAACAATACTATTGAAAACTTTAATGCCACTGCAGCCCTCACAACAGAGGTAGTAGGTATAACCACCGCTTCTACTTTAACCTATATTCAAAATAATACCATCCGCCACTTGGCATCTAATAGTACCAGTGCCACGCTTGGTTTGGCATCAGTGGTTGGTATTGCCATCACTCCTTCTACCGTAAATAAAATAGTAACAGGTAATAAAATTTATGGATTATTTAATTATAATACTACTTCCGCTGCTACCATTAGTGGGATTTATATGACGAATACAA
>JBJXDS010000204.1:0-2697 GCA_046154525.1 Bacteroidia bacterium | reverse complement strand
ATTACCTTACCGTTGGTTTTGCAGGCTTGGTTACTAAAAAATTAAAATGGTAATTTAAAAATATTAAAATATTTGTTATAACTACCTATTAATACTAAGTTTGAAAACATGAAAAACTTATTGTTTTGTTTAACTCTTTGCCTGAGTTTATCAGCAATTGCCCAATCAAAAATCACCTATTTGTATGATAAAGACTTACTTTCTCCAGAGGCAGAAACATTGCTGGCCGGAAATCTTAAGGCATATAATTTGGAATATACTTCCCAGATAGATTTAAATAATAAATGTGATTATTTGTTTGCCAATATCCAGATAAAGGATAATCAGATTTACCTAACCATTAAAGATTGTTACGATATTAGTCGCGGTTCGGCCCTGGTTGGAAAATTAAACCAACGCGATATACCTCAGGCCTATGCTGGTGCCCTTTCTTTTTTAACCAATGATATACTTCAAAATCCTGACAAGTATAAAGAACCTGCTTCAAAATCTAATTCTAATAGTATTGACAAGGATAACGAACATGCATCAAGATACTTTTTTGCCCCCTCGGGCTACAACTTAAAAAAAGGGGAATTATACGGCTCGACAAATTATTTTTTACTTTATGATTTTCAATATGGTATTACTGAAAATTTTTCCTTAGGAATGGGTTCTACTATTGCTGCACTTCCATTTTACATTACACCTAAAATTAGTTTCAAATTGGGAGATAACGGCCGACTAGCTGTTGGTGATATGCTTGTGGTAGGTACATGGGGCTTAAATTTTACGGCCAATTTGCCTTATATAGTTTATACCTATGGCAACAGCAATACAAATGTTACCGCAGGATTAGCCTATTTATCTGCCGGAGGCAGTTCACTTGATACTAAAATAAAACGACCTGTATTTAATTTATCAGGTATGGCCAAATTATCCGAATATATGTATCTGGTTTCTGAAAATTATTTTAGCATGGGTACTTCAAGTAATATTACCTCAGAATATTTAGGATTCGATCCAGTTACTTTTCAATCCATTTATAAAACTTATGAATATGAACGAAGTTCAAATATAGCCATGGGGGCATTGGGTTTTAGATTTATTAGTAAAAGGAAGGATGTGCAAAGCATTCAATTTGGATTAGCCTATTTTATAAATAGCTATAACGACACCTATAAAGATGGTAAGAAGCCATCCTACGTTGTGAACACAAGTTATGTGGACCAATTTTTTATTCCAACCTTAACCTTGTTTTATAAATTTGGAAGAAAAGTTTAGCCAATTTTAATACTGCCCTGTTCTTACCATTACCAAGGTACAGACCTCCTCTACTTCAATTCCCTTTTCTTCCAGCATTTCGGCAAATTCAGGGTTTTCGGTTCCCGGATTAAAAATTACCCGCTTGGGTTTTAAATTCAAAATGGGTTTATACCAATGGATTTGATTTCCTGGATTTAGGTAAAGGGTAACGGTATGAATATCTCTTGTTTCAAGATGCTTAAAATCGTGCAATATTTCCAATCCCAATACTTCTCCATTTTGTATCCCAACAGGATATACAGGTTGGTTGATGGATTGAAGAAAATCCACCGCTTTGTAAGCATATTTGGCCGGATTGTTATTGGCTCCTAAAACTACTGTTGGCTTTTTCACTTATTTACCAACAAAATTGAAAGGCGAAATGTTCATCAGTTCAGCCTTTACAGAATCTGAAACTTTTAGATTTTTGATAAATTCGTGTATGGATTCTTTAGTAATTTTAGAATTGGTACGGGTCAATTCCTTTAATAATTCATAAGGTTTTTCTACTTGCTCCCGCCTTAATATAGTTTGAATAGCCTCAGCCACCACGGCCCAATTATTTTCTAAATCTTCTTCAATTTTTGTAGTGTTCACTATCAATTTATCCAATCCTTTTAACAAAGATTTGTAAGCAATTAAGGAATGTGCTAATGGAACTCCCAAATTTCTAAGAACTGTAGAGTCTGTTAAATCCCTTTGCAATCTTGAGATTGGGAGTTTTGATGATAGAAATTCAAATCCACTATTGGCCATCATCAGATTGCCTTCGGCATTTTCAAAATCAATTGGATTTACTTTATGCGGCATGGCTGAACTTCCAATTTCTCCCTCTTTAATTTTTTGTTTGAAATAATCAAATGAAATGTAGCTCCAAACATCCCGACACAAATCAATCAGAATTGTATTTATGCGGTTTAAGGCATCGCATTGGGCGGCCAGATTATCATAATGTTCTATTTGGGTGGTAGGATAAGAACGACTTAATCCTAAACTTTCAACAAACGAATTAGCAAATCCATGCCAATCCTTATCGGGATATGCCACATAATGGGCGTTTAAATTTCCGGTAGCTCCACCAAATTTGGCACTGTATGGGATAGTATTAAATTGGCTGATTTGAATTTTTAGGCGTTTTATAAAAACCTCCATTTCTTTTCCTAGCCGTGTGGGAGAAGCTGGCTGTCCATGGGTGCGTGCTAATAATGAAATATCCTTCCACTCATTTGCCAAGGCTTTAAGTTTAATAATTACACTATCAATAACTGGAAAAATGGTTGAAATATTAGCTTCCTTAAATGATAGTGGGATGGCTGTATTATTAATATCCTGCGACGTTAGCCCGAAATGTATAAATTCTACATAGGCACCCAACCCAATTTCTTCGAGTTTTTTCTTTACAAAATATTCTAC
>JBJXDS010000203.1:0-2592 GCA_046154525.1 Bacteroidia bacterium | reverse complement strand
TTGCAAAAATCGGGGACAAATTTTAATTTATTTTTTAATGTTAAACATGATCAATCTTTTTTTAGGATACTTTACCTAAGTACTCGTTTTTCAATACAAAGTTCGATGGGCAAGCAAAAAACAGTTTGGCTGATGGGTGGGGTTTCCAATTGGTTGAGGCCAATTTTCGCAAATGCTTCGGTTTATAATACTGAAAACATAGGAATGTATTCTACTATGAATGATTTTGCAGGCTTGCCATTTAATTACAAAGCAGGTACATCTGCAAGTATTGCAAAAGTTATTTTATCAATGCCTATTAATCCAGTGGTTTCACAACAAAATTTTAATCAGAATTTTTTCAAATTCCTTACACTTCGCTCCTATTTAAATACTGGTGTGGCTTGGTTTGGGGTCAATCCGTTTTCTATAAATAATCCTGACAATAAGGAAATAATTGAAACTGGCAGCATGACTATAACCAATTATGTAGCCAAAAATCCAATGATTTGGAGTTGGGGTTATGGCGCCAATTCTGTACTTTTTGGTTATGAAATTGGATTTGATTATGCTATAGGTTATACCGAAAAAGGCCGAATTGGGAAATTCAGCTATCTCACTATTGGAAAAGAGTTTTAAAGGTTAAGTCTGAGGTTTAGGTTGAAACACCCTTTAACCTTTCTATTTTAACCTTTTTCCTTTAACCTTTTAAGTATTTTTGCACCCAATATGTCAAATATACCAATTATTGAGTGTGTGCCTAATTTTAGTGAAGGCCGTAACTTGCAAATCATAAAACAAATTACCGATGAAATAGAAGCGGTGGAAGGTGTTACCCTTCTGGATATAGATCCGGGAATGGCCACCAATCGAACGGTAGTTACCTTTGTAGGGCATCCCGAAGCAGTGATAGAAGCCGCTTTCAAAGCCATAGTAAAAGCAGGGGAGCTTATAGATATGAAACAGCACAAAGGTGAGCATCCCCGAATGGGAGCTACAGATGTTTGTCCTTTGGTTCCTGTGAGTGGGATAAGTATGGAAGAAACCGCAAAGTATGCTCAAAAATTGGCTGAACGAGTAGGAAAGGAAACCGATATTCCAGTTTATTTGTATGGCTACGCCCAACCAAATATTACCAGAAATGATTTATCAATAATCCGTGCTGGTGAATACGAGGGCTTTCCCGAAAAAATAAAGTTAGCTGAATGGAAACCAGATTTTGGCCCAACAGTTTTTAGTGCTAAAAAAGGAGCAACGGTAATAGGCGCAAGGGATTTTTTAATTGCTTATAATATTAACCTGAACACCAAAAGTACCCGAATTGCCAACCGCATAGCCTTTGACGTGCGTGAAGCCGGAAGGGTAAAACGAATTGGTAATCCAATATCGGGCGAAATTGCTTTAGATGAGACCGGAGAACCCATCCGAATACCCGGAAAATGCAAGGAAGTAAAAGCCATTGGCTGGTATATTGAAGAATATGGCGTGGCTCAAATTTCGGCCAACCTCACCAATTACAATGTCACACCAGTTCATGTTTTTTTTGATGAGGTGAACGAAAGTGCTCTATCACGCGGTGTAAGGGTAACTGGAAGTGAGTTGGTAGGATTGGTGCCTTTAAACGCTATGCTGGAAGCCGGAAAACATTATTTAGCAAAGCAGGAACGTAGTGTTGGAGTATCAGAAAAAGAATTGATAGAAATGGCCATAAAATCTTTAGGTTTGGATGAATTGGCCCCGTTTGACCCTAACAAAAAAATAATAGAATACCAAATGAGGAACACATCTAAAAAATTGGTGGATATGACCTGCAGCGACTTTGCAGATATAACCGCCAGTGAAAGCACAGCGCCAGGCGGCGGTTCTATTGCGGCTTATTCAGGTGCTTTAGGGGCAGCGTTGGCCACTATGGTAGCCAATGTAAGTGCCAACAAAAAAGGCTGGGAAGACCGCTGGGAATATTTTAGTAACATAGCCGAAAAAGGTCAAGCCTTAAAAGTAGAATTGTTACGATTAGTGGATGAAGACACCAACGCCTTTGCCGGAATAATGGAAGCCTTTAAATTACCTAAAACCAATGAAGATGAAATTAGAGTCCGCAAAACAGCTATTGAAGCAGCTTCCTTATATGCCACAAAAATTCCATTGCTTACGATGAAAGTAGCTCATAAAATTTTGGAAATTGCCAAAGAAATGATTAAGAATGGAAACCCAAATACATTATCCGACGGGGCTGCCGGGGTATTGTGCAATAAAACCGCCGTGCAGGCAGCCTATTATAATGTGATAATAAACACCAAAGGTTTGACAGACCAAACCGTGGCGCGGCAATTAGCTAATGAAGCCAAAGCACTATTGGATAAAAACCATAAGGAGGCGGATGAATTGTTGGCGAAAGTGGAGGCTGGGATTGGGTTTTAGTATTCTTAATAAATTGTAATTTTAATATAAACACTATATTTATCGTGAGTAGAGCCTAATTCAGATTCATAGGGATTAGTCTCAAATTCTAAAACACCTTCAATTTCTTCACCTGGCTTTAATTCTGGGATTTTTGTTAAAATCAAGCGTTTTTTTGAACAACCGACTTTTATTTCATCGTAACGAATTGTA
>JBJXDS010000202.1:0-2908 GCA_046154525.1 Bacteroidia bacterium | reverse complement strand
AAAATTTTCATTGTTTTTTTATACCTAATTCAAAAATCTTTGTAAAATATTTAGAATAAAGCATAAAATAATTTGTATAAATTCCATTTATCTTGCACCCTATCATTATTTCTTTATTAATTTTAAAAGTACTTGCAAGCCCTTTAGTGCTTTTTCCTCCTTTATTCATATTCACCATCAAAACTGGCAAATAGGTAAATCTTAAGTTGTTTATTTTTAAAAAACGGATTAATAATTCATAATCGGCTGCTATTTCAAAATTCAAATGGTAGCCTCCAATTTCTTTAAAATATTTTGTTTTACAATAAAAAGTTGGGTGAGCCGGCATATAGCCCCAGGCAAAACGATTTGGATTCCATTTGGCGGATGAATAATAGCGAACTTGCTTCCCAGCCGAACTAATAAAAGCAATATCTCCAAACAATGCATCCAATTTCGAATCATTTTTAAAAGCAGCTGCAACTTTACTCAAAATATCAGGTTTGGCAAAAACATCATCCGCATTTAAAATACCTACAATTTCACCGGTAGCTATTTGGATTCCTTTATTCAAAGCATCATACATCCCATGATCTTTTTCAGACAACAATTTTGTAATTCTATCACGATACTTCTCCAAAACTGAAACAGTTCCATCGCTCGATAAACCATCTATTACAATATATTCAATCTCCGGATAGTCTTGCTGCAATGCTGATTGAATAGTTCTCTCAATAGTTTTTTCTGCATTATGGCAAACGGTTATCAAGCTGATTTTCAAATTAGAGATTGGAGTAATGGTTTAGAGAAACAATTCGGATTTTTAGTCTAAATTATCAAATAATTCTTCAAGGTTTAATACAAATTCGGGAAGAATTGACGTGGCTACTTTATCGCCAGAAGTAAGCAATCTGGAAGGAATATATTTACCATCCACCAATGTATAAATAGTCATGTTCTCATCTTCGGGTTGGATAATCCAATATTCTTTTACTCCTGATTCTTCGTAAACTTCATATTTATTTTGAAGTTCCTTTTTGTTGTTTCCTTTTGATAAAATTTCAATAACAATGTCGGGAGCCCCAATACAACCGGCATCATCTAATTTTGAGAGGTCGCAAATTACACAAATATCGGGCTGAACAACTGTAAAAATCTCTTCGTTCTTTTTTGAGGCTACTGGCAACCGAACATCAAAAGGTGCTGAATAAACCTTGCATCTATGACCTTGTAAATAATTGAAAATTTTATTAGAAAGTATTTGTGATATTTCCTGGTGAATTCTTCGTGGTGCAGGACTCATTTTAAAAACGCGACCTTTTATAAGCTCCACCATTTCATCCATACTCCAGGTTAGGTAATCGGCATACGAATACTTACCATAATCTACATCTGGTTCTTTTACTTCCATTGTCATAAGCAAATTTAAAACTTATCTTTCAATCAAACAATTTTCTAAAACCAGCATATCCATTTGTGTTCTTAAAAAACAATCCAGAGCTTCGGCTGGTGTATTTACAATGGGTTCGTTTTCGTTAAACGATGTATTTAATAAAATTGGGACCCCGGTTTTTTGTCTGAACCGCTCAATTAAATTATAATAACGGGGGGAAACCGTTTTATCTACAGTTTGTAAACGACCGGTTCCATCAGCATGGGTTACTGCCGGAATTATGGCATGTTTTTCCGGTTTAATAGGAAACACTTTTTCCATAAAAGGAACATCTTCTACTTTGGTAAAATATTCTTCAACATATTCTTTTAAAATACTTGGTGCAAATGGCCTAAAGCTTTCTCTTCGTTTGATTTTAGCATTTAGTAGGTCTTTTGCTTTTTCATTTCTGGGATCGGCAATAATACTTCTTCCTCCCAAGGCACGTGGCCCAAATTCAGCCCTCCCGCTAAACCAACCAACTACACCGGGTTCAATTAATTTATCTGTAATTTTATCAAACAGTATATCATCTTCCAGTCGTTCATACTTTATCTCTTTTTCTTTGAGAAAGATTTCTATTTCTTCATTGCTGAATTTGCTACCTGTATATGCACTGAAAATGGCCTGAGTCCTTGGTTGCTTTAATACATGGTTATAAACATACATAGCACAACCCATACTAATACCGGCATCATGTCCTGCTGATGGAATATACAAATTTTCAAATTCGGTATTTTCCAATATTTTGCCGTTGGCAACCGAATTTTGGGCTACTCCTCCAGCGATACAAATGTTTTTCAATCCGGTCCTTTTTTGCAAATGATTCAAAATATGAAGAATCAACTCTTCACAAACTTTTTGAACGCTGGCAGCAATGTCCTTATGTTTTTGTGAAAGTTCTTCATCCTTTTGTCTTGCAGGTCCAAAAACCTCAACCATTTTTTTTGCATATAAAGTTGAGATAACCGGAATATGAGTATCATAATCCAGTTTAATTTCATTTGGGTTGGCAAAATATTCAGCATCCCAACTAAACAATCCATCTTCATCAAAATGTAAAATTTCCCTGATTTGTTCCACATACAAGGGCTTGCCATAAGGCGCCAGACCCATTACTTTGTATTCATCCCCATAATGCGGAAAACCGAGGTACTGAGTAAAAGCGGTATAGAACAAACCGGCACTTACCGGAAAGTCAACTGAATCTAAAACTTCAATCTGATTTCCTTTACCAACAGCAATCATTGTAGTAGTAAAATCACCAGAACCATCAATAGATAGGATTGCAGCCTCTTCAAAAGGACTCGCAAAAAATGCAGAGGCCAAATGGCTGCGATGATGTTCTACATTGCGGATTTTAGGTTTTATTTCTGCTTCACTTAATTCACTAATTGCAGCAAATTCACTTTCTAAACGTGCTACTTTTTTTGAATTCCTTAGTCGGTCCAATAAAAGGGTGTTTTTTTTAGATAAACTTTTTAAAAGATATTTGAC
>JBJXDS010000201.1:0-4032 GCA_046154525.1 Bacteroidia bacterium | reverse complement strand
CAAAAGTTCGCTTACTCTTTCGGCAATTACTGAGGGCTCGCATGAATGATAATTAATAATATCAGCTACTTCCATTTTTTCAATATCTTCCAGGCTCATTACTTTCCGTTCTATTGCCTTTATTATTTCGCTTGCTTTATATTCAGGAACGGCAGGAACATTTTTATCGTATGGCATAATATTATTTTTTAAATGGTTTATTAATTAAAATTGGTTTGGTGTAGTGAGGGTTAATTATCTATTTCTTGAAGTTCTAAATCAATTACCTGCACAACTTCATACTTTCTTTTTTTACATAGAGCCTCTGCATCATCATAGCTGGTATTAGTAAATAAAGGGTATGCCATGCTTTTTCCTTCTTCATAGCAATACCATATTTCCATATAAAGTTCCAGTATTACTTTTTTATTCTCTTTGCCTGTCTTTTCAATTAGGGTTAATTCATTCCACATCCCCAAAACATCACCTGTCTTTACCCATTTTTCTTTAAATTCAGTACGGGTATAAAATTTATAACCCATTGGAGTAATTACAGAGCAAAGCCAGTTACCGTATTTTTTCTGCTTTTTAGCTTCCTCAATATCTTGTGTTTTAAGTTTATTTTCATAATACTTTTGGCAAGCTGCCTCCCTTAGCGGTCTGTCTATTTCGTATTGTTCTGCAAATGTTATTTCTTTTTTCATAATATGTTTATTTTAATATTAATAATAATTTTAAAAAATATGCCGGGATAACCTGCCCGGCTCAGGGCTTTTTAGTAAACTCTTGCATAGACTCTTCCGTTCTTTCCGTACTCGATATTAAAAGAACTTGCAGCATCTTGAGCATCTTCTTTTCTGTCAAATTCCTGCGCTTGTTTAATGTCGGTTACTACTTTTCCGTCCCAATTCAAATACCCATTGTCCCAATCAATTGCTTTTTCAATTTCAACAAAAAACTTTTGTTCTGTGGATTGCGTTGTCATGTTAGAAGTGTTAAAGTTTAATTAAAATGGTTTGTTTTCATTATTTAACTGGTTAACTGAATTTAGTTTGCTTCATTGCTTCTTTAAGGAACATTTGTTTTAAATGTGGGGAACTCGTCAACAAAGTAATCGTGGCTACTTTTAAAGGCATCAATTGCTTGCCCCATTTGTTTTTGTTCTGCAACCATAGCAAGGGCATTTTCTTTTCCGGCATTGTAAGCCCTGCAAATATTCATATAGAACACATTTTTCAAATCGTTAAGATCTGACAGCAATTCATCTCTTTGCTTACTTACAATATCAACACCAGACGATTGACGTTTTCTTTCAGTACAACCGTTTTCAGCACAATAATTCATTCCACAGTTACCTTCACATTTTACAAGTTGAGCATCTAATATTCTCAAAATTGACTGCTCTCTAATTCGTAATTGATGAACTAACTCTTTGTAGCCTTCTGCAATATCTTCAAGCTGTGAAACTGAATGATTGCCACGCCCTGTAAAAGATGGTTCAATAGCAGGTACATAATGTTTTGGCAGCAAGTCTTGAACTTGAATATTTGTAATCGACTTTGACAATTCAGCATTCATAAATTCAATGTTTGCATCGGCAATATTATCTTGCCCATAATTTTGTTGGAAATACTCTTTTTCGTTCATTTTATTAAGTTTTGAGTTTGATTAATTAGTTTAATATCCAGAATAAAAAACAAGGTGTAAAGCAGATTAAGAATAAACACTTTGTACCCTGTACCTTCTAACTTCTTTTTATTGCCAGTTTGGAAATTCTTTTACATACCCCTCAAATTCCTTTTGTACGGTTGATAATGGCAGAACTTCACCACCGTATTTTTTAGCTGCATATTCAGCCGTCTTTTTATCCCAAAAAGATATTGGTTCCTGCTGCCTTCTTAGTTCTTCAAAATCCTTTCTTAATGGCTTAGCTGCAAATGATACTAAAGTATTTCTACCATGTTTAAATGTTTCTTTTGAAACTACTGCAAATTGCTTTTCCATACTATTTACTTTTAAGAGGTTTGTTAAAGGGGTTAAACTAATTTAAAGTTTAGTTTGTTGGCGGCTTCAATGCCTTTCAAAATTGCGCCTTTTGGCCTTTCGTAATCGTGGTATAAATCAGCTTCGCCAGTCGGCTTAATATCGTTTACAAGGCCATCAATTAACGCCTTATTTGCTGCACAACGCTGGGCAATTATAATGTTTTTAAATGTGTGGATAAAATGCTCTTTCCATGCTTTGTAAATCCTGTAATCACCATTTGTATAAATTGGCTCGGTTGCCACATCCGTAAACGGATATTTGTCAAGTGATACAGAAAACGGGTTTAAAAGTGTCGTTGTCATTTGCTAGAAGTATTAAAGATTAATAAAAAAGGTTTGTTGTATTGGTTTATTGTAGTTGGTGGATTAATAGTTTATAGCTAATCCAAAATTGTGCAAGGCAACAAATCTGTGCCGTAAATTCAGGCGAAACATTATAAGGATGTTTTGCTTTGTTAATGCTTCAAAATTATCTGCTGCATGGTAAAGCCTTGTAAATTCGTTTTTTGCCGTTGTTTCAATATACTTGTAATATTCGCCATCCGGTTTGCTTGACTCGTTGGCAATGGCTTTGTGCAGCCTTTTTATATCCCGGTTTAATTCTTGCTTTGTCATTTTTTAGAAGATTAGAAAGGTGTATAAATAAAGGTTAGTTAATTAAAGATTAGTGATTTTTTAATGAGGTATTTTATTGCAGTATTAATATTTGTGTGGTTGTATTGCTTAATTAAATGCCCTCTACCTTCAACCATTAAATAAATAGCAATACCTTTAATTTTATCGCTTATTACCTCGTATTCACAATAGCTTGTCTTTACCCTTGTAATATCGGATTGCTTAGTGATATTAAAATAGTAAGTTGTTTTATCTTGAATATTCATTTGTTAGAAGTTTAGTGTTATTAAATAAAAAAGGTTTCTATTATAGTAGGGTTAAAATAGTTGTTGGATTTTATTTTTACTCCATTGCTTTGCCATTGCTTCGGCTATTCCCGTATATGTTCGGCTGCGCTCCAATCCTCTTTTTTCGGAAGGCGACATATGATGTATGCGCTCCCTTTTATTTTTAGGCAATAGCATCATATCATTATACACGTTATTTGTTGCTGTCAATTTTGGCAACCCGTACAACCATAACCACGTATCTTTTTGCTCTAAATGTCCGAATTGATAAGGTTGTATTGCCTGAGTATGTTTGCCGATATGTTTACCCATTACATTTTTAGGGTTCTCGAAATATACCTTATTGCAAACCTGTATTGCAGCCTCCCAAATTTTCTTTGTCCATTGTATTGCCTCCAGTCTTTCAGCGTGTTTTTTCATTCCTTTTCCATAGGTAGAATTACCGCACAAAGCAATTTTAGTGCACGGCAGATGCAGCCCGATAAAATCCCACTTTTGCGCCTTTATTGCCTCCAAAATATCACACTGTAAATGATTGCCGTCTATTTCAGTTGGTAGTATATCATTGCTCCATGCTTCATGCCCTTGTTGCTCAAAAGCCCGCCTTACTATTGCCGAATATTCGCAGCCTATCAATACTTTCATAACGCAACGGCTTTAAATCTCATATCACTATTATTACATTGCAATTGAATTGCTGCCGTCCAAATACCTGCTTTGTCCGCTTCGCTATCAAACCCGATTGAAAATTTACGGGCCTTTTTTACATTTTCGGTAAGGTTGCAGCCTGTTAACCCTTGTTTATCAGATACGAATAAATCCAGCCCTTCCAATTGGAGTACATATTTTGCAGCCTGATTAGCTTGAGTATAAGTTTTTGAAGTTGCCATGTTAGAAGATTTAAGTAAGTGAGTTAATAAAGAGCTATTGTTTGATTGTGTAAAGATAATAACTATTAACTGAAATAAACAAATTTATCTTTGCAACATTGTTGTATTTATAACATAACTAATTGAAAATAACGAAATTATAACCTTGAAAATCTACAATTTTATATGTGCTTTTGCTTTGTTTAAATTGTTTATACACATAACTTACTGTAATGC
>JBJXDS010000200.1:0-14150 GCA_046154525.1 Bacteroidia bacterium | reverse complement strand
ACTAAGGGTAATATCACTACCGTCGCGCATGTAAATATAAGCTTGTGTTTCGGAACTGAATGGGTTAGGTTGGTTTTGACTTACAAAGAAAATTTTAGGATCAGCTAATGCTTTTTTTACTGAAACGGCATCACGAATTTGGCCTCCTAAAATATCAGCCACCGGTACGGCTTTGTACATTATACGCTGCTCATCGTTGGGGTGTGTATTGCTATTTCCATTATTTTGTAAATTAGTGCCTGGCAAATCATCTTCCTGATAAATAAAATGAAGAAAATTATCAGAACGCTTAGCGGCTGAACCAAACACATTTTCAAAATTATTGGGTTCTGAGGTAGCAGTAAGGTTTTGGCCTATGTTCCAGGTTTGACCGCCATCGGTTGAAAATGAAACATAAATATCGCGGTAGTTAGCATTAAATGGACTAAGGGCTCTTTCGTTAGGGGCGCTGTATATAACATACAAATTTCCATTGGCATCCATGGATGATGAAGGGAAAGAAACAAGGGAGGTGCCACCATAGCGAGTAGCTGATGATACATTGGCCGGAAGGTTTCCACTGGGATCAGGAGCCGAGGTTGTTTCAGCGGTAATAGTTAATGCATTATCGCCATCATAATCCTTGGCTGCACCACAAACATTTACACTATCCCAACCTTCAGCCCAATGTATTAATTGCGCTGAGCCTGGCGAAAAGAAAGTACCATCTGCTGTAGTATCATCATCAAAAACAAAGGTACGGCCAAAGAATACATGTACTTTATTGTCGTTACCTATCAATACATCAAAGGAGCCATCCGCTGTCTTTTGTCTATTAGCACTTGGAATTAAATGTTTGTTTTTTGTTATATCCCAAGGCGAAAAAGGAAATTCTTCAACAACAGTTCTGGTAAAAGTATTTCCATTATCTAGGGATTTGTATAAGGCCACATCTTCACCGGTTCCACCAATTACAATAGCCACAATATTATCTTTCACATCTATGGCATATTGATCTCCACCTCCAGATAATGTTCTGGTAGAATCGTATCCGGGGAGTGTAATAAACTGTTTATCCCATGTTAGGCCGCCATTTGTTGAGCGACTATAAGTGGAAGGACTACTCACTCCTTTAATTTTAACCATAGGTGGTGTTCCTGTAGTGCTTCCATTATAATTTGAAACCAGGTGAATTATTTTTTTGTCATTGGTAGCAACTCTTCCCCAAATAGATACTTTATCGTTCAATTGAGTTAATACTGTTTTTTGGTCAGGAAACGAACTACTTCCGATGGCGTTATTTTTACTTATTATCCATCCACCTGTGGTAGCAATATGCCCCATTACCATTTCATATTTTGTGCCGGCACTATCCAAAATACCAATACCCGGCCATCCGGTTCTTTCTGTTTCAAACCTTGCATTTACAGTAGATTTCCATGAAGTGGTCTTATGATTATAACCAGTTCCACGAGTTGGCCACTCGGCTTGCCCAATACTTGCGGTTGTCCATACTGCTGAAATCTTACCATCACTATGTAAAATAATTCTTCGGCCTACCGATGCATTGGTTTGCAAATCGTAAAAAGTTTTACCTATTAAAATAGAGGAATAACGAATGTGTTTGTTTAATTTAGGAGTATAAGTACTTCCTGGTTTAAATGGGCTGGTAGCTTGATCTGTTCCCAAAAATTTCTTAAAAACTGGCACTGGTACATCCACCTTTGGATTTACAACCGTGGTGTTGTTTTGGGCATAAAGACATGCCGGCAATAGACTTAATGCTATTAGTAATTCTTTTTTCATGATTAATTAATATATATATAAATAAGGACGGCAAATAAAGATAATTTTTTTTAAAAGTTTGTAATCAATTTACGAAAGGCCTCTCATTATTATTCATCAAAAATAATTTACAAAAAAGTGAAGAGGGTTTTAGTAAAACCTTGTTTCTTTGCACTATGGAATTAAAAGACGTGGTATCGGTAGCCGGAAAGCCGGGTTTACACAAAATTATTGGAAAAGGTGCTTCTGGATTGGTATTGGAAGCATTGGACGAATCAGCAAAACGTACTATCACTCCCTTATCTCAAAAAGTTTCTATTTTGGAAGATATTTCGGTTTACACTATTGACGGGGATGTAAAATTAGCTGATGTATTTTTGAAAATTGAAGAATTGGACAAGGCAGGCAATTTCACCTCCTTAACCAAAGATGCTTCGGGTGATGCTATTAAAAAATGGTTTGAAACTATCCTTGCTAATTTTGATAAAGAGAGGGTTTACAATTCTGATATTCAAAAAGTATCCAACTGGTATAACATGTTAAAAGGTAAAATTGATTTTAGTGCCAAGCCTGAGATTGAGGATGCTGAAAACCCAGATAAAGCAGCTTCCAAAACCAAAACAATTAAACCTGTAAAAAAGGTAGAAGCAAAAAAAGTAAAACCTTCTAAAGGGGCCACCAAAACTGCCATTACAAGCCGAAAAATGAGCTAGGTTAAAGAACCAAGCCTTAAATCCCAAGCCCCAAATACAACGCAACGGTCAAGTTTTGCTGTTAGCCCTTGGAATTTGAATTTTGAAATTTGGGATTTTACAATTGGGTCTTGAGATTTATTGAATAGTTTTGCCCTGCCTTCATGCTTTTTAACTCCTTTGCATTTGTAATCTTTTTTCCATTGGTGGTGGCGGGCTATTTTTTGCTCCCTCCAAGATTCAGGAATATTTTTTTACTGGCCGCATCCTGTTATTTCTATATGTATTTCAACCCGGTGTATGTGTTGATTTTATTTTATACGATTACTGTTGACTATTTAGCAGGCCTAAAAATTGAAAAAAACACAGGGAACAAAAAATTTCAAAAGCTTTGGTTGTATGCTTCATTAATAGCTAATTTGGGAGCACTTGTATTTTTTAAATATGCCGATTTTATATTGCAATCCTTTTCTTCCGTTTTACACATTGCACAGGTCGATCATTCTTTTTCATTGCTTCATATTCTGCTGCCGATTGGGTTGTCGTTTCACACATTTCAGGCCATAAGTTATACGGTGGAGGTTTACCGCGGCAATCAAAAGGCCGAAAGAAACCTTTTGGATTATTCCCTATATGTTATGTTTTTTCCTCAATTGGTGGCAGGGCCTATTGAAAGGCCGCAACGGTTAATCCACCAATTTAAAGAGCGTCATTATTTTACGTATGAAAATTTTTCAATTGGGGCTAAATGGATTTTATGGGGCCTGTTTAAAAAAATGGTGGTAGCCGATAATTTGGCGGTAATAGTTGATAGTGTTTATAATAATCCTTATGGCCACAGCGGATGGGCATTAATCCTGGCTACTATTTTATTTGCCTTTCAAATTTACGGCGATTTTAGCGGCTACAGCGATATGGCCAAAGGCACAGCCAAAATACTTGGGTTTGATTTAATGATCAATTTTAATCTTCCTTATTTTTCGAAAAGTTTGAGTGAGTTTTGGCGGCGATGGCATATTTCACTTTCGGCCTGGTTTAGGGATTACGTTTATATTTCATTGGGCGGCAATAAACATAAGTTTTTAAGAAATACCTTCATCACCTTTGGCCTAAGCGGCATTTGGCATGGTGCTAATTTTACGTTCCTTATTTGGGGTTTAATTAATGGTTTGTTTGTATTTCTAGATAAAGTGTTAGCCAAATTACCTTTTAAATTTCCTGGTATTTTAAAAATAGTATCCACCTTTATACTTATTGATTTTTGCTGGATATTTTTTAGGGCAAACAATCTGAACGATGTCATTTATATTATTACAAATCTATTTTCAAATCTATCGGTTGAAACCATAAAAACAATAAATGCTGAAAGGCATACCTGGTTTATAACCATGGCAATGCTTGGGTTTATGCTGTCCACTGAATGGTTTACAAAACAAAAATCAGTAATTGGCTGGTGGCATAGCGGCTCTCGATTTTATAAATTCATTTTCCTCAATACACTGCTTTTTCTAATAATTTTCTTTGGGGTTTTTGAACATCGAACTTTTATTTATTTTCAATTTTAAAAAAAAACAGAATGAAGGTACTTGGGCAAATAATTTATAAAACGCTTCTTTTTACTTTACCAGTTTGGGTATTTGTTTTTTATTTGGAATACAGGCTAAACTTTATTGAAAATTCGTATTCCTTTAAAATAAAAAATTTTTATACGATAAAAGATAGTTGCGAATTATTGGTTTTGGGCAATTCGCAAATGTTAAAGGGAATTAATCCAGATTTGTTACCTGGTGTGACCTACAGCATGGCCAATGTAAGCCAAACTTATTTGGTTGAAGAGGCATTTCTGAAAAAGTACATTGGGCAAATGCCCCGGTTAAAAACGGTAATAATTGGAATGGGCTACACCTCGTTTGGCGAAGTATTGGAAAATAGCGAAGAGGAGTGGAGGCTGGCTTTTTATAAAAAACAGTATGGACTAAATTTTAAAAATGAATGGGATATAAAAAATTATTCCAACATTATGCTTTATACCCCATACGAATCTTTAAAAATTGTTTTAAAAAATTTTAAGACAGATTTGGTGAAAGGGTTTCAGCCCAATGGTTGGATGGAAATAGATGGAATGGATGCCTCAAAATTAACGGATGATTGGGCTAGGAAACGAGCCAATATACATACCAAAGGTCTTGATAGAATTAATATTTCAAAAAATGTAAAGGCCTTGAAAAACATGATAAACCTTGCGAAACAAAAAGGGATAAAAATTAAAATTGTTTGCCCAATGGTGCAGGGCAATTATCTAAAATACCTGGACCTAAAATGGCTGTCAATAAATGATTCTATCATGCGTTCGATAGAAAATGAGTTTAATTTAGAGATATTGGATTACACAAAATATCCGGCCCAAAATTTAAAGAATTGTTTTAACGACGTGGATCATTTGAACAAGGAAGGAGCAAAAAAATTAAGTCTTTTAATTGGCAAATCTCTTATGAAAGAGGTAGCAGGTGATTAAGAACAAAGAGGAAAAGAACCTAAAAATAAAATTTGGTACCAAATACAAGCTGGGCTGATGGTGGAATTTCAACATCAATGGCCTCCCCGCCTATAGTATTAGCAGGTACATTAAGATTAAAATCGCCGAACAAATTCAATTTGGATCCCATGGAGTATTCGGCCCCCAAGCCACCGCCAAAAATTAGTCCTGATGCTATATATTCAGGTTCATAATTTGGATAATATAAACTCGGATCGAAGTCAGAAGATGTAATATCTACTTTAAAAACTTGCAGACCAATAAAAGCATGGGCATAAAATTTAAACCCATCTTCAATTACATCTTCCTTAAAATATCTACGGTATCCCATCCTCAATCCAAATCCTGATATTTTATAATTTACATCTACTAGCTTTTGATGTGGATCGGTTTGTGAACTAAATGAATTGACATATTCTGTACTGGATGAATTACCCGGTATGTAAAACGACATATCAGTGAAATAAGCTCCACGTTCACCATCGGATGAGTACATTCCGCTAAGACCTATGCCCATCCTTGATCCAAAGCCTAATAACGACACTGAAGTAAAATGACCTCCTATCCAACGATATTTTTCATTATCGTACGAAAATGGTTTTACGATGGGTTCTTGAATAAAACTTGTTTTAGATTTTTCTAAAGAAGGGTTTTCAATTGCAAATAAATGACATGAAAAAATAAAAATAATGAAGGAGGTTATACTAAGTTTTTTGAGCATACTTTTTAAATTTTTTTTTAACAAATGGTGGTTGCGAAAATAATAATTCAAACCATTTTGTCAACTATTTTACCATTTTATCCTTAAACAACTCCTTATTTATTTCCCGTTAATTTCAAATAAAAGTGAAATGTAAGCCAACCTTCCCACGCTTGGGCCACCGTACACTTGTGTATTCCTGTTGTTAAACATGGCTTCTACTTTATTAGTTTCTTCAGTATCAAACAACGGTGCAATTCCCATTAGGTTCGATCCTCCAATTTTTAAAGTTAGGTATTGCTTGGGGAAAAAGTAATTTATTTGGGCATCCAACATATCATAACTGGTAATGAACCCACTAAACTGTGGCGAACCGGTAAATTCAAAACCCTCTATCCATTTATAATTTATACCAAACCCTAAACGCTTGTATTTTGTAAACGGCAATTTGCAATCGCGACCCGAAAAACTTAGGTTAAACTTATTTCGAGGTGTGTTAAATGCCGGTACAATTGGGTCGTCGGTATCCCTCAAGTCTATCATGTTATACGAATAGTTGCCACTCAGGCTGTATTTTTTAAAGAAATAACTTAGCCCAATATTTAAACCGGTGGTGGTTACTACATCATTGGAATTGGCTGAAAGACGATAAGGTTGAACGGTACGAGGATAATTGCCATTGAAGGTAGCTACTATTCCAATATTATACCCAATAAAACTTTGATAAATGCTATAATAATATCCGGCATCCAAAAATAGGGATTTGTTTAATTCAGCCTTATAACCTGCCTCAAAGGTCAATACTTTTTCGGGTTCAATGGGTTTTACTTTTCTATAAACCAAAGAACTTCGGCTTAAATTTTGACGGTAAACATCGAATGATTCCAAGGTAATTAATGAATCGAAACCATCTAGGTTTCCAATAAGAATGGCACGGCCCACATTGTAGTAAAGATATTGATCGGCCAGGGTGGGGTTTCGGATAGCTCGTGAAACAGTGAACCTAAAATTATGTTCTTTTCTTGGCATATATATTAAGGAAGCTGCAGGTGAAACCAAAAAATTAAAATTCTGATTTTTATCAAGCCGGGCTGTAACATTTACTTTCCAGTGGTTGCCTCCAAATTTTTGATCATACCCAGCATACAAACCGTACTCGTAATTGCTGATTTGAACATTCCCCGTATCTCTAAATATAGTTCCTCTGGTTAGGGGCCTGTAAAGCCGGGCGCTAGTTCCTGTTACAATATCGCCCCAGGAATGGGTAAACTTATATTCGGCCTGAAAATGGTAAAGGGCCGATTTATCATAAAACCTCGTTCCTTTATCGGTAAAATTGCGGGAAGTAATATCTTGCACCATGGAATCGAACCTTTGGGTTCCGGGTTCATATCTATTGTAACTTTCACGATCAATGTATTCCATATTTCTGGCATGAAGTTTAGTAATGGTATCGTTATAAAAATTTAAAAAATAATCCAAACTGTCTCTCACCCAATTGGAATCGTTGCCATTGTATCCTGCCAATCCTTCAATGTTTCGGTTAAACCGAAATATCTTCCAATTGTTACGATACGTTTTATACCATTGATCAGTGGAAGCTGCTGCATCATTTAATCGCATGGCTGTGTAAACCAAATCATAGGAATCGCCGGCATCTTCCTTTGTGGAATAAAATCTAACAAAGAATTTTTCTTTTTCGCGCCATTCAAGGCGGTTTTGCCAAAACCGTATGTTTCGCAAACTATAGCGGTTATCACCTTGATAAACAGTGGAACCACTTCCCATATTAAACGAATAAATAAGCTCGGTTTTAGGCGTAATTTTATAATGGATGGCCGAATTAAATTTAGTGTTATTGGTGTTATAATTTACCAAATCCGATTCTTTATAGCCGCTTCGGTAATACATTCCTAAACCCAGATATTCGGTTTTGCTAATTGGGTCGGTGTAATCATTGCCTGGCACTATTACTTCATCGCCATATTTATTTATGGCATCATATCTGCCGGGGTTGCTCATCCCTTTTTTGGAATCGTTGGTTGGGTTGTAATTAGTGGCTTCCCAATCATAGGCACCCATGGAGAAAAGAACAACTTTATAAGCCAATATTTCTTTTCCTTTTTTATCTTTAATAACTTGAGCCAGGCGAAACCCTATTTCTCTCAACTGCCTTTCACCTATTTTAGTTTGAACATTTAAACCTGGCGTTTCAAAGGGGCTTTTTGATTCCATACTTATTACCCCATTAAATGCATTAGGCCCGTAAAAAGCCGAACTGGCTCCCGATACTATATCCACCTTTTTAACGTCTAGGTCACTGGCCCCTAAAAAATTACCTAAAGAAAAATTTAATCCGGGTGATTGGTTATCAACCCCATCTATCAATTGCAGGCACCTAACCGGGCTAGTACTATTAAATCCTCGAGTGTTTACTACTCTAAAACCTAAACTAGCCGCAGTAATATCTACTCCTTTCATATTTCCCAATCCCTCATAAAATGTGCTGGCTGCGGCTTCTTTTATTTGTTTACTGCCCATCGATTCTACGGTAATGGGCGATTCTTTTTCTTTTTCTGTTATCCGGCTTGTTTTTACCTCAATTTCAGTCATGTCGACTTGTTTTTCACTCAATTGAATTTTAAGCGGAGCATTTGGTAATTCAGAAAGTTTAAGTTCTTTAGATTCATATCCAATGTAAGTAATAAGCAGGGTAACCGGAAAATTGGATACATTTAAATTAAATTTTCCATCCCCGCCTGAGGATGTGGCAATGGTTGTTCCCTTTATTTTAATAGTAGCACCGGGTAAATCTTCACCTGAAATTGCATCAGTAATTACACCTGTAATACTCTGTGAGTAACAGATGGAACTAAAAAAAAACAGAAATATATATATTAAGTGTCTCTTCATTGGCTCAATTCAATTTCCAAACGTATGGCATTATATTTTAATTGGCAAAGATTTTTTTTAAAAGATGTGGGCCTAAAGACAATGGTCTTGTTTTTATTACAAAATTTTGAAGTTATGTTTGAAGCATCAAAATGCGGGTTGTGAAATTTAGCACAACCAACTTATTTAAAACGGAGCATTCCATATGACCAAAGTTTAAATGTAACTATTAAATGAAATTTTTTTTAATTCTGGTAACCTTATTTTCGCTTATGGCGGGCAAGCTTTGTGCCCAAAGTGATTATTCCTTTCAAACCAAATCATTTGACATTCCCTTGTTACAAAGTGGTAATTTTGGAGAGAGTGCCTCAGAAATAGTTCAGTGGGCTGATGAATGGGAAGCCCCCGCCCCGGGTGGTGACTATGCTTTGGCCAAGGCAAGGGTAAATAAATTGAGGGAAGATTATTACCAAAAACTAAATAAAACCGGAGAGTATAAAACCACTTCTGCCGAAATTGCTCCAACCGTTGATACTTCCTTCAATGGCCAATCAGGAGGCACAAGCGGAATACCCTGCGACAACCACATGGCCATTTCCAATGGTGGCAAAATTATAAGTGTTCAAAATTCAACCATACGGGTACTGGATGAAAGAGGCAAAACCCTTCTTTTTAAATCCTTATTTGCCTTTGCCAATGGAAAAATTATTGGGTTAACCAATTATTGCTACGACCCCAAAGTAGTTTATGACCCATTGGCCGATAGGTTTATACTTTTCTTTTTGCATGAAAGTAAAGTGGCTACTAATTTTGGGATTATGGCTTTTTCAAAAACAAATGACCCATTGGGTGAATGGAATTTTTATAAAATTCCGGGTAATGCCCTTAAAAATGACAAATGGAGTGATTATCCCATATTGGCCATTTCCAAGGAAGATGTTTTTTTAACCCTTAATTTATTAACCGAAAATACCGACTGGAGGGTAGGATTTAACCAAAGCCTTATATGGCAAATAGATAAAAACTCGGGCTATAATGGCGATTCCTTAAAACAAAAAGTATATTTTGATATTAGATACAAAACCAAGGCATTGTGGAGTATTTGCCCGGTGCAGGGCGGTTTTTTACCAACGCATCCCAATATGTTTTTTTTATCGGTAAGGCCCGGCGATTTGGAAAACGACACGCTTTTTGTTCATGAAATATCCAATACCCTGAAGAGCGGCAAGGCGGCATTAACCCTCAAAATTTTAAAAACCGATAAAACTTACGGTGTGCCCCCTGTGGCTCCTCAGCCCAAGGGGGGTGACACCTTGCAAACCAATGATACCAGAGTTTTAGGAGCAATTTATCATAACAATAAAATACAATATGTTCAAACCACAGTTGTAAAACCTTATTACCGATCGGGTATTTTACATGGCATGTTTATTTTAAGCAAAAATGATAAAGTACTTGTAAATTATTTAAGTTCCGATTCCGTAGATTATGCCTACCCATCTATTGCCTACGCTGGCAAAGGCCAACCCTACGACCAGTCGTCTGTCATTACATTTTCCAATGTTTCGGCTAAATCTTTTCCAGGAACTTCAGCAGTTTTTCATACCCAAATGGCTACCTTACCTTCCCTATTTTCAAGTGTTGTAAGGGTAAAAAATGGGGTTAATTTTATAGAAAGATTGCCCAAAGCTCAAGTGGCACATGAACGCTGGGGCGACTATACCGGCATACAATACAAATATAATGAGCCGGGATCATTATGGCTGGTAGGGACCTTTGGTAATGAATTTAAATTAAACGGCACTTGGATTGGAAAATTAAAAGTGACTGATAAAATTGAAGTAGCCACCGATATATCACTCAAGGCTTATCCCAACCCATTGCAAAACCGAACAGCCTTAGCCTTTAACCTTGAAAATGACGAAAAAATAAAGGTGGAATTGTTTAACCCTATGGGGCAAATTATTAGGGAGGTTTTTAACGGTGAATTGCCGCAAGGGTATAACGAACTTTATTTTGATACTTACAATATATCGCATGGTACTTATTACGTTTATGTAAAAGGGCAAAACAATAAAGTGAAATTCACCGCCAAACTTATTAAATAGAAGATTTGATTGATTTTAATGAAGGTCAGCTGATACTGATAGATAAGCCCTATGGTAAAACATCTTTTCAGGCGGTAAAGCATATAAAATACATTGCTAAAGTAAAAAAAGTAGGCCACGCCGGAACCCTTGACCCATTGGCCACAGGACTATTAATAATTTGTACCGGCAAATGGACCAAAAAAATAACCGACCTGCAGTTACAAGAAAAAGAATATACCGGCACCTTTGTGTTGGGGGCTACCCGCCCTTCGTTTGATATGGAAACAGAGATTGACCAAACGTTTGATATTTCTAAGTTAACAGAAGACCAAATACAAAATGCCACCTTACAATTTACAGGAATAATAACCCAAACTCCTCCCATTTATTCAGCAGTGAAAGTGGACGGCAAAAGGGCTTATGAAAGTGCCCGGAAAGGGGAGGAGGTAATTATAAAATCGAAACAAGTGGAGGTAAGAGTTTTTGAAATAACGGCCATCCGGTTACCCGAAGTTGACTTTAGGATAGTGTGCAGCAAAGGCACCTATATCCGTTCAATAGCCAATGATTTTGGTAAAGCTATTGGTAACGGGGCTTATCTCTCGTCCCTTCGCCGTACACGAATAGGGGATTATAGTGTAAAAGATGCTTTAAGTTTTGAGGGTTTTAAAGAATTTGTAGCCAAGAGGCCACAGGAATAATTAAAAAAGTAAAGTTTACCAGATTAATAGATTAGAAAAGGATGACAAAAAATATAAATTAAATAATATTAGTTTCTGTAAAACCCTTAAATTTGTGTTGGACTAATGAAAAGAATAGTATTTTTAATTCTAAGTTTATACCTCTTCTCTATAAGTGGTATGGCTGCCCAAATTCATTTTTGCGGCGGTAAGTTAGAAACTATTTCTATCGGTTTTGAAGCCTCATCCAAATGCTGCTGCGATGGTGAATCCAAGTGTAATAACTGTTGTAAGAACGAACAGGTAAAGCCTTCGGTTTCGCAACACTTCAGTGTAAAACATCAAACAATAAATCCTATTTCTCTTATTGCAATCCAGGTTTTGTTTAAGCCTGAGTTAGATATTAATTTGCCTTTAACAAAGGTTGAAGCTTTTTCAAGCCTTCCTTTTAAGGATCATAATGTACCGGTTTTTATCAAAAACTGCGTTTACAGACTATAGGATTTCAGACACGATTTTTTTACGAACTTCACGAATGTTCAAGAATTTATTTCTGTGAATATTCTATTTTATGATTGTCTTTTGATTTCTATTACAAATTATAACAAATTGTTTTGAGCGATTTGTTGTTTTAGAGATTTACAGGCAATATTTATTTTCAATTAAAAATTTAAATACAAACAAACATCGAAGATTCGATAATACCGTTAATTAAAAAATAAACATTAAATAATCATCAAATGAAAAAATTAATAATAGTGGCTGTTACAGTGTTAACATTAGCCGGAAGCGTATTCGCTTATAACAAATTATCAAATAATAACTGCTGCTGCGGCAGCGAATGTACTTGCACCAATTGCACATGTTCTGAAGGAAATTGCACCTGTGATGCATCAAGTTGTGACGCCACATGCTGCCAGGAAGAACAAGCCTGTTGCGCTAAAAAATAGATAGTTTATTGACCCCCCCGCTTAGCGGGGGGATTTTTTTAAAATTATTTAAGAAAAATTAAAATAAATGAGAATGAAATTATTTTCTATAGCACTTGTATGTGCCTTGGCTTTTGTATTTGGAGGATGTAAGGATGAAGAAATAAAGCCAATAGACACCCCTAAAAAAACAGGGACTTTAACCCTACAATTCGCCAATGCGATGGAGGGAACTCCGTTGACTAAAAATTCGTCAAGTTATTATTCCAATGCAGCTGGAAACGAATTTATCGTGTCTACTTTTCAATATTATATTTCAAATATTGAATTGACTAAAATAGATGGTTCGAAGGTAAAATTTGGCCATTATGAACTGATTGATGCCTTTGATTTGGCATCGCAAACCGTTACCTTGGATGATGTTCCCAATGGGGATTATAAAGCCATTTCTTATTTTATCGGTATTGATAGTTTACGAAATCATAGTGGTAATCAGGATGGGGATTTAAGCCCAACCAAAGGAATGCTTTGGACTTGGAGCAGCGGGTATTTATTTTTAAAATTAGAAGGTTTTTATAAAGATGGTATTTCACAAAATTCGTTTAGATATCATATTGGCACGGATCAATTTTTAAATAAAATTTCAAATTCTATAAGTTTTAAAATTAACGCTGATACCAAAAAAGCTTTTATGAATTGCAATTTAGCCGAGTTTTTTAAAAACCCAAATGTTTTTGACATTAAGGCGGATGATGATATCCAGTCGTTCCCATCTGAAAAGGTAGAGGCTGGAAAGTTGGCAGCCAATATGGTTGACTTGATAACTGTATTAAAAGTAGAATAGATATGAAAACTTTAGTAAAAAGTGTTTTTGTATTTGCTTTTTTAACCGTTGTTTTTGAAGCCTGTAAGCCGGATGATACAGAACCGCTTCTAACACAACCAACGCCATATTCATTAGAAGTCCCCAATGACTTTGCCCCGCCCGAAATACCTGCTAATAACCCTATGACGGTGGAAGGTGTGGCTTTGGGAAGGAAACTCTTTTATGACCCGATATTAAGTGGCGACAATACGCAAAGCTGTGGCAGTTGCCATAATGCAGATTTTGCATTTACCGATAATAAGCTTCAATTTAGTATAGGGATTGATAAAAAACCGGGAGGCCGTAATAGCATGGCAATAATAAATTTGGCATGGGATAAAGAATTTTTTTGGGATGGTCGGGCTAAAAGTTTAGAAGAACAAGCCCTTGGCCCAGTTGAAAATCCTGTTGAAATGCATGAATTGTGGCCAAATGCTATTATGGAATTGATGGCTCATTCTGACTATCCAGAGTTATTTGAAAAGGCTTTTGGAACAAAAATTATTACAAAAGAATTGTCAGCTAAAGCCATTGCACAATTTGAACGAACCATGATTAGCAGTAATTCAGTATTCGATATCAATTATTTTATTCCTAAAAAAACATTGGAAGCTGTTAAAAACCCTCAAAACTCACAAGAAAGGGGTATGAAAATATTTTACGAAAAAGGGGATTGCTGGCATTGCCACGGAACAGTTGGCGATTATTTATTTACCGATAGAGCGTTTCACAACAATGGGTTGGATTCAATTTTTACGGATAAAGGGCAGGAAGACGTTTCCAAAAATCCAATGGATAGAGGTAAATTTAAAACTCCAACTTTGCGAAATGTTGAATTCACAGCACCTTACATGCACGACGGTAGGTTTAAAACCTTAGAAGAAGTGATAGAATTTTATAGTAGCGGAGTTAAAAAATCAGCAACGCTGGATCCTAACATGAAAGATTTAGCCAAAGGTTTAAATCTCACAACACAAGAAAAGCAAGATTTAAAACAATTTT
>JBJXDS010000199.1:0-5030 GCA_046154525.1 Bacteroidia bacterium | reverse complement strand
TACAATTTCCCAATTTTTATCGAACGGTTAAAAAATCAAAAAGAACCCATGGCATCGGCTATTGAGTTTGCCAAAAAAATAAAATCATCCGATGGGATAATAATAGTAACCCCTGAATATAATGGTGGGTACCCAGCCAGCCTCAAAAATGCTATAGATTTATTATTTGATGAATGGTATCATAAACCTATTGCCATTTCCACTGTATCCGATGGTATTTTTGGTGGTTCGCAAGTCTTAACCTCTTTGCAATTTTCGCTTTGGAAAATAAAAGCATGGGTGGTTCCGGCTATGTTTCCTGTGCCAACGGTTAAGGAAGCCTTTGATGAAAAAGGAAAACCAACCGATACGGAAAAAACTGATAAACGGGCTGCTGCGTTTATTAAAGAATTGCTTTGGTGCATGGATGCAAACGGCAGGATGAAATTGTAAGTTTAGGTTACTTTTACTATCGGTTGGTGAGACAAGCTATTTCAGGACAAGACAAAGTTCAGATTACAGAGTACAGAGATTTTGAGTACTGAGTACAGAGAAATTGGAAAAAATGCCGCAGCCTAGGGATCGGATGCGGCATTTTTTGTAGTGGTGTTTTTATTTAGTCACCCTCAAAAATTAATGGGGCTTCATAAGTTTTTGAGAATTTCCTCTTACCGCCCCCAATCGTGCACTCACCTACTTTTCTATTTGGTTGGCCTAATAGGCTTTGCATTGGTGGGTGTAAGGGCTTTAGATTTGTGCCATCAAATTAAAAAACAACATGACAAACGAATCAACCGAAGAACCAAAAACACCTCAGGAAACCACTATCAACCCAAGCCACCACCCACGCAGGGGTAGGGCCATGGCGGGGGGATTGCTTGTATTGGTAGGCCTGGTTTTTTTAGCCCGTGAGTTGGGCACAGTATTTCCTCACTGGCTGTTTACCTGGCCTGTATTTTTAATTGTACTTGGTATTTTTTTAGGGGCCAAGCATAATTTTAACCGTGGAGGCTGGTGGATTGTTAGTTTGGTTGGGGCCATTTTCCTAATTGATAAACTAACCCCCGAAATTAATATTGGTCATTTAATTTGGCCGAGTATAATAATTTTGATAGGGCTGGTGTTTATTTTTAAACCCAAACGCAAATGGGATGGGCATTGGGATAGCCGCTGCAACGATAAATGGAAAGACAAGTATGGTAAAAACAGCCAGGAAAAATACACCGATTACAAAGATATGAACGCAAGCCATGAAGATTATATTGAATCTACATCCATATTTGGAGGGGTAAAAAAAAACATAATTTCTAAGGATTTTAAAGGCGGTGAAATAGTATGTGTGTTTGGCGGGGCCGAGGTAAACATGATGCAAGCCGATATTAATGGCCGTGCCGAACTGGAAATAGTGAATGTATTTGCCGGTACCAAATTATTATTACCAGCCCATTGGGAAGTGCAACACCACGAAATGGTAGCCATATTGGGTGGAATAGAAGACAAGCGGCCACCTTATAGTGGTAATACTGTAGAAGAGAGAAAAGTGTTGGTGATAAAAGGCACAAGTATATTTGGTGGTATTGATATAAGAAGTTATTAAACAAACAGTATGAACTGGTATATTGCTAAATTGGTGTTTCAAATTATAAATAATAGTGAAACCCATCAGTTTGAAGAACAGCTGCGACTCATAGTGGCTAACGATTATAAGGAGGCTATGGCAAAGGCAGGATTAATTGGATTGGAGGGTGAAGATGAATTTTTAAATATTGATAACCACCGGGTTTATTGGAAATTTAAAGGGATAACAAATTTACACTTACTTCAAAATTTGAACCACGGTGCCGAATTGTGTTCTACAATAATAGAAAAACATCCTGCCGACCGCTACCCCGAAACTATTAAACTAAAAAATAGTGAACTAACTGCTAATCTTGTGGCCACATATAACTAAACAGATGAGTTTGTTTGCAGCCGCTTTTCGCAATATGAAATTTATTTATGCCTTATGGTGGCTGGTTTGGATGTGGCTACATTCTGTTATTGTTCACCGCCTGGGCTATGATTGGCAAACAGCATGTTACGATAGTTTAATAAGCAACACCCTCCTGGTTTTAATTTGCCTGGCCATGGGCAATATTATCCGGTATTACCAGCCCTCAAAAAGCACCGCCTGGAAACTGATAATTTGGTGTTTTTTGGCAGCATTAAAATGGGTTTGGCTTTCGCAATTTATTCTTAAAAAAGTATTGGTTGACGATATAAGCTATGTTGCCGACCTATCTCAAACTTTGCCCATACGGTTTGCCATTGGGGTTTTAACCATTGGTTGCACGGTGCTTATAAGTTGGGTTTGGGAATTTGTGGCGTTTAAAAACGAGGATGCCACCCGTCAGGCCAATGCCAATGCTATGGCCAAGGATGCTGAATTGGCTAGCCTTACCCAACAACTCCAGCCCCATTTTTTGTTTAATAGTTTAAATTCTATTAATGCCCTGATTGGTAGCCGGCCCAATGAAGCCCGAACGATGGTGCAGCAACTGAGCGATTTTTTAAGAGGAACTTTAAAAAAAGATGATAAACACTTGGTAAAATTAGAGGACGAATTAAAAAATCTTCAATTGTATCTGGATATAGAAAAAGTGAGATTTGGCCATAGGCTTAAAACGGTTTTTGAAAACGATAAAAATTCGTTTGAAATGCTTTTGCCGCCATTAATTTTGCAACCTATAGTTGAAAATGCCATTAAATTTGGATTGTATGATACGGTGGGAGAGGTAGAAATAAAAATTATTTCGGTAATGGAAAATAATACATTAAAAATTAAAATTAAAAACCCATTCGACCCTCAAACTTCATCCAATACTAAAGGAACGGGATTTGGATTGAGGTCGGTTAGCCGAAGGTTATATCTTATTTATGCCCGAAACGATTTGTTGCAAACTGATGTTTGCGAAAATTTATTTTTAACCACCCTTAAAATTCCTCAAACCACATGATAAAAGCCGTAATTATTGATGATGAACCTCTGGCCCGCGATCTGATACTGGAATATCTGGCTAATCATAAAACAATTACAGTAGTGGAACAATGCGGTGATGGGTTTGAGGGATTAAAAGCTATTATGCAGCATAAGCCTGAGTTGATATTTTTGGATATACAAATGCCTAAAATAAATGGTTTTGAAATGTTGGAACTGATAGATAATCCTCCGGGAATTATTTTTACAACAGCCTTTGATGAGTATGCCATTAAAGCGTTTGAGGCCAATGCCATTGATTATTTATTAAAACCATTTTCGAAAGAACGGTTTGATAAAGCTATTGAAAAATGGATGAACAATGGCAACAAAACGGCTCCTAATGATGAACGGATTTTGAAAAATCTGGATATAAACCCCGAAGAAAAAAACAGGGTGGTAGTAAAAACCAACAAAGGCATTAAAATTATTCCGATTGCCGAAATTACTTATTTTGAAGCCTACGATGATTATGTAAAAATTTATACCGCCGAGGGATATTTTTTAAAAAAGAAAACCATGAGCCACTACGAAACCCTTCTGGAAGAATCGGCATTTGTAAGGGTTCACCGCTCCTTCCTCATAGCACTTAACCAAATAACCCGAATTGAAAACCCCGAAAAAGAAACCCATGTGGCATTATTAAAAAATGGGGTTAAAATTCCATTAAGCAGGCAGGGGTATGGAAAATTGAAGGAAACGCTCGGCGTTTAGCAAACGTTTAATTAACGGTAAACGTTTAAGAAAGTATTTGAAAAGCATGATATAAATCCTGTTGCCTTTGTATCTATTTTAGTGTAGGTTCGTGCCAAAATTTTTAAAAACCAAAATCAACCGTGAAACTTGGCGTACTAAAAGAAACAAAATCCAACGAAAATAGAGTGGCCTTATCGCCCAATGTGGCCAAAAGCCTAATTGCCAAAGGGTATAAAATAGTTGTAGAAGATGGTGCAGGGGCAGGTAGCTCGTATAGCAATGAAGCCTATACCAATATTGGTGCAACCATTTCCCCGGCCAGCGATATTTATAATAATGCCGAAGTTATTTTAAGAATTAATTCCCCATCGGATAGCGAAATTTCTCATTTAAAAGAGGGAACCATTTGGATGAGTATGCTATTGCATAAATCCAATCCTGAATTAATTGAAAAATTATCGGCCAAAAAAGTAACAGCAATAAGCATGGATGCCATTCCCCGCATTTCCAGAGCCCAAAGCATGGATGTATTGAGCTCTCAAGCCAACCTTGCCGGATACAAAGCTGTAATTTTGGGTGCTAATGAAATGGGTAAAATTTTCCCATTGATGATGACTGCCGCCGGAACGATTACTCCATCCAAAGTGTTAATTTTTGGAATTGGAGTGGCGGGATTACAAGCCATTGCCACAGCCAAACGATTGGGTGCAGTAGTTGAAGCGACGGATGTGAGACCCGAAACTAAGGAACAAGCCGAAAGTTTAGGAGCAAAATTTATACAGGTAGAAGGGGCATCAGTACAAAGCGAAGGAGGGTATGCCAAAGAGGCTTCGGAAGAATATTTAGCCAAACAAAAAGAAGCAGTAAATAAAAGTTTATTTCAGGCGGATCTGGTAATTACCACCGCTTTGGTTCCGGGACGAAAAGCCCCGGTTTTAATAACCGAAGAACAAATAAAACAAATGAAACTGGGTGCAGTAATAGTAGACATGGCTGCCGAACAAGGAGGAAATTGTGAGCTGACGGAAAAGGATAATATTGTAGTAAAACATGGTGTAAAATTAGTTGGTGCAACCAATTTGCCCGGAACATTGGCTAACGTTGCCAGTGAACTATATGCCAAAAACATGGCAACATTTTTAGACCATTTATCTACCTCAGAAGGTTTTAAATGGGATATGGGAGAAGAGATAACCAAAGGAACTATTATAACTAAAGACGGAAATATATTGACCAGTTAAATAATTAAAACTATGTTAGAATTTATAAACTCAAATATTCAAATTATCTACCTCGTTATCCTCATGATATTTGTTGGGGTAGAATTAATTGAAAAGGT
>JBJXDS010000198.1:0-3641 GCA_046154525.1 Bacteroidia bacterium | reverse complement strand
CATCATTGAAAATACAAATCCCATTATTATGGATGCAAACATGGGTTTATAGTTGCCCAAAAAAGTTTGATGCAAATTGATAATAAACAAAAGGAAAACTACATTATAAATAATGGTATAAACCAACATTTTTTTCCGGGAAAACATGGCCATGTCTGAAACCTGCGACCATTCAAAATTGCGGTTATCTTTATAAATAATAGCGAATGTATAGAAAAGAGGTATCATTACTCCGGCGAAAAAAAACAGGGTTATTAAAAATCCAAGCACAGCCCCTTGAGCATCGGTAAGCATTATAAAAAACAGAAAATTGTAAAAGGAAATAAATAAGGGGTGAAATAGTATGGAAAGAATTTTGGCTAATTTTAACATTGGGGCAAAGCTAACTAAAACGCCTTTCTCAACCTCGCCACCGGAATATTTAATTGTTCGCGGTATTTAGCCACGGTTCGCCTAGCCATAGTATAACCCTTGGCTTTTAGTAATTCGGTAAGTTCGTCATCGTTCATGGGGCTGTCTTTGTTTTCATCATTGATGGCTGCTTCCATTATACGTTTCACCTCTTTGGTGGTTATTTCTTCACCGTCCTCATTGGTTATTCCTTCCGAGAAAAAGAATTTTAAAAGATAAATGCCGTAGTCGGTTTGCACATATTTACTACTCGCTACCCTCGACACGGTAGAAATATCCATTTGCAACTTTTCTGCTACATCTTTCAATTTCATCGGCCTTATTTTTGAACTGTCACCAGTTTTAAAAAACTCCTTTTGAATATCCACAATCACCCGCATGGTATTAAGTAAGGTGTTTTGCCGTTGTTTTACAGCATCAATAAACCATTTGGCCCCATCTATTTTTTGTTTCACAAATTGAACTGCTTCTTTGACGTGTCCATTTTTTAAATTGTTTTTATCGTACTGCACCAGTGTATCCACAAATCCACGGCTTACTCTCAGGTCGGGTTGATTTCCTTGGTTTAATGATATTTCCAACTCTCCATAACTTTCAACAACTAAAAAATCAGGGATGATGGTTTCATTTTTTGAATCTTCCTCAGATGAGGCCGGTTTGGGATTAAGTTTAGTAATAAAGGCAATGGCTTCTTTTAAATACTCAACATGTACATCTAATTTGGTTGCAATTTTTTCAAAATGTCGTTTCGAAAAATCTTCCATGCACTCTGTTATTACCATTTTGGCCAATTCCATTATAGGGTTGCGTCCTTTTTCTTCTTTTCGTTTTATTTGTATCAAAAGGCATTCCTGCAAGGTTCGGGCACCCACTCCTGGGGGGTCAAATTTTTGAATAATTTTTAAAACCTTTTCAAGTTCGTCTTCTGAAGTATGAATATTGTATTGAAACAAAAAATCATTCACGATGGATCGTAATTCACGTCGGAGGTATCCATCATCATCCAACGACCCAACTATTTGTTCCGCAATTTTTTCCTGTTTTTCGTTTTCTAAAACCGTATAAACCTGTTCCAACAAATTGTCCCTAAAACCTGTATGTACCGTCACTATAGGGAAATCTTTTTCTTCCTGATCGGGGTTATAATCTTCGTTTAGTCTAAAATCTCCGCCATCATCCTCCATATAGTCGGTAATATCGGTGCTTTCCAAAGCCTTATCTACCGGCACCACTTCTGAGTCATCAAAATCCGATTCCACACGATCCTCCCCGTCACCAGTTGTTTCCCGATCTACATCCTCATAACTATCCTCGGTGTAGTCGGTAGTATATTCATCATCATCCTTCCCCGATTCCAAAGCGGGATTTTCTATCATCTCCTCTTCTAACCTTTGTTCAAAATTTAGCGTATTCAGTTCCAACAACTTCACATACATGAGTTGCTGGGGTGACAGTTTTTGTAATTGTTTTTGACTTAGGTTTTGCCTTAGCATCGTATTGTCACTTCAATCAGGTAAAATTGAATTAATTTTGCCCAAAATTATACTATTAACACCAAATAACTAAAATGCTGATTAAAGAGTTATCAAAACATGTTGACAAAATTGTTAAATTAAAGGGTTGGGTAGCCAACCGCCGTGACGGAAAAGGGTTGGTTTTTATTATTTTAAGAGATGGAACCGGCCAATGCCAGTGTATTGGTGATGTGCAATTAATTGGAGAAGATAAATTTAATGAAGCTGCAAGTTTAGGGTTGGAAAGTTCATTAATACTAACTGGAAAAGTGGTGATGGATGAACGTCAAATAGGCGGATATGAAATCCATATCACAGATATTGAAGTATTGCAAAATGTAAAAGATTATCCTATTGCCAAAAAAGAACACGGAATTGAGTTTTTGATGGACCAGCGGCATTTATGGTTGCGAAGCAACCGCCAATGGGCCATAATGAAAATAAGGAATCAAATCATTTTTTCCATTCATACTTTTTTTCAGAATGAAGGCTTTGTGCAAATGGATGCCCCAATATTTACAGGAAATGCCTGTGAAGGAACCAGCAATCTATTTGAAACCGATTATTACGGTGAACCTGCCTACCTGTCGCAATCTGGCCAATTGTATGGTGAAGCGATGGCTATGGCCATGGGAAAAATTTATACGTTTGGCCCAACTTTCAGGGCTGAAAAATCAAAGACCCGCCGCCATCTATCGGAGTTTTGGATGATAGAACCTGAAATGGCTTTTCATGATATTTTTGATAACATGGATTTGATTGAAAAATTCCTTCAACATGTTTTAAAAGATGTGTTGACCAACTGCCAATCTGAACTGAAATTGATTGACCGCGATACCGCTTTATTGGAAAGTAGCCTTGGTGTTTTTCCTCGACTGACCTATGATGAAGCCGTAAGAATTATAAAAGGCGAACAAGATGTGGACGGGAAAAACAGTATTAAATCGCTGGAAGATTTATTAGCAAACACCCAAGCCAGACTTGAAGAAATAAACACCGAAATAGCCGACCGCGAACAAAAACTAAAAATCCCCGGCATGAAAAAAGGGGAAATTAACTTTAACCAAACCAAAATTGGCCAACTGAAAAGCGAAGCCAAAGATGTGGAGGAAGACCTGCGCAACATACCCCAATGGATAAGCTCCGCCAAAAACTTTGAATATGGCAACGACTTTGGTGGCAGCGATGAAACCGTAATTACCCGCTTGTTTAAAACTCCTATTATGGTTTATGATTGGCCGCATGCAGTTAAAGCATTTTACCTAAAACGCAATCCCAGCGACAGCCGCTTTGCCCGTGGTGTAGATGTTTTGGCGCCCGAAGGCTATGGCGAAATAGTAGGTGGTGGCGAACGTGAAACCGACGAAGCCTTATTAACTGAAAAAATAAAAGAACACGATCTGCCCATGCAGGAATTTGAATGGTACCTTGACTTACGCCGCTATGGCTCCGTGCCACACGCCGGTTTTGGCCTTGGCTTGGAACGCCTTGTTACCTGGGTTTGCAAACTGAAACATGTAAGGGAAAGTATTCCGTTTCCAAGGATGTATGGAAGGTTGATGCCTTAAGAAATGGTAAATTGTTAATGGTCAATGATGAATTGGGTTCATCAAAATATTTGTTTTAACTATTCGTTTTATAAGTAAACCAAGGATTTTGAATCTAAATAAACCTTATAAAATCAGAATACTAAAGCTATTAATTAGCGTTGGGTTG
>JBJXDS010000197.1:0-4701 GCA_046154525.1 Bacteroidia bacterium | reverse complement strand
TTTTAAAAATTTGAAGGACAAATATTTTAAAAATATTTCAGCCTTCAATACCGTTTCCATGGGTATGAGCAGTGATTTTAAAATTGCCGTTGAAGAAGGGAGTACGTTGGTTAGAATTGGGAGTTTGGTTTTTGAGTAGAATGAGGTTTCGCGCTGAGACACGGCACGAAGAAAAAAAACTACTCGCCCGGTGCCTTGGTGCAATCTTCTTACTTGCTATAAGCCTTATTGGTATGGATAGATTCGTCGATCAAAGCATTTAAAAAATTAATTAAATCCTGTTTGTCCTGTTCTGTCCATGTTCGTGGTGTAGGCTTATTGGTAGAAATATCAAAGTGTTTTTGGAGATTGGGGTCTAAATAATAATTGGTTTGTGGATGGAAATGAAATCCTGTATCATAAAAGTTAATAACTTCCCGCAATGTTTTAAATCGTCCATCGTGCATATAGGGGGAGGTAAATTTAATATTAATAAGTGAAGGGGTTCTGAATTTTCCAAGATCTTGAGGATTGCGGGTTACAGCGTATAAACCGGGGTCGTTAATTGCATTAATGTTTAAGCCATTATTTGTAAATTTATAATTAGTCATAAAATTACCCAATTCATGACAATGAAAACAATCTCCTTTTTTTTCATCCAAAAACACCATTAATCCTCTTCTTTCAGAAACATTCAACGTAGTGTTAGCCTTTGATGTATCAAATGATTTTGCAGGGTAGGCAATGATGGTTCGCATAAACTGGGCAATGGCCTTGGAGGTTTTATCAAAGGATATTTCACCGGCGCCAAAGGCCGCTATAAACATTTTTTTGTATTCAGCTTTGCCATTCAATTCATTTATTAATTCAGCTAAATCTTGATTCATTTCATTTTGGCTGGTAATAGGATGAAAAATTTGCTCTTCTAAGGTTTTGGCTCTGCCATCCCAAAACCAAGCCGATGCATACCCAACATTATAAATAGGCATGGAGTTTCTTCCACCCAAAACCCCTGTAACACCTTTACTAAATTTTACGGCTGAATCAACAAAGGATACACTTTGCTGGTGGCAAGTGGCACATGCCTGTTTATTATTGGCAGATAAAAGGGGGTCGTAAAATAGTTTTTTTCCTAAAGCTACCCCTTCATTGGTCAAAGGGTTGGATTTAGGTATGGGCATTGGGGGAAAACTACTTGGTAAAATAAGTTTAAAAGGGGTAGGGGCCACAGTATTGGGATTTAGATTCCCTGTTTCGTTAACCGGGAAATCTTTTTTACATCCGGTTATTAAGGCCATGACAGCCAAACAAAAAAGTAAAGGGAATCTTATTACCTTATTTCTCATATTCAAAATACAATTTTACAAATTAATGGTTAATTAATTGATACCATTGGTTAATTAATGACCTTCATTCCATAATTATTAAATAAATTGCGGCCCAATTCAATGAGGTATATTTATACGCTAACTGCAGTAGTCTTAAGTTTGTTATCTATTGCACAAAAAGCCGAGATAAGGGGATTTGTTTATAATAAAAAAACGGGTGACCCTGTTGCTTTTGCCAATGTTTATCTTAGCGAAACCTATCAAGGTACCACTTCTGACGAGGATGGGCTGTTTGTTATAACAAAATTAAATCCTGGAACATTTCATTTGGTGGCTAAGGCACTTGGGTTCGATTCGGCCAGTGTTGAAATAAACCTTGTAGGTGGCAAGTTATTGACTAAAAACATTTTTTTGAATGAAACAGGAATTGACCTTAGTGAAATTAATATTTCGGCCGAAAGACAAAAGAAGAAAAAGGATGTATACATTTCGGTAACTAATATTACCGCTAAGGAACTTAAAATGATACCAAGCATTGGAGGTGAGCCTGATTTAGTACAGTTTCTTCAGGTTTTGCCGGGTGTTGTTTTTTCGGGCGACCAAGGCGGTCAGTTATATATTAGGGGAGGTTCGCCTATTATGAACAAGGTGCTTTTAGATGGAATGACACTTTACAATCCATTCCATTCCATAGGGTTATTTTCGGTATTTGATTCTGATATTTTAAAAAATACCGATGTATACAGTGCTGGTTTTGGAGCTGAATATGGAGGCAGAATTTCGGCCATTGTAGATGTAAAAACCCGTGACGGTGATAAAAATAAAATGAAGGGAAAAGTAAATCTCAATACGTTTACCTCCAAATTTATGTTGGAAGGACCTTTAAAGAAATTTAACCCCGAAGATGGAAGTAGCAGTAGTTTCATCGTCTCCTATAAAAATTCATTTTTAGATAAATCCTCAAAGGTGTTTTACAATTATGTAGGAGCTGATAAACTTCCCTATTCATTTGAAGATTTATATGGTAAGGTATCTTTTAATAGCTCAACGGGGTCAAAAATTAATTTTTTTGGTTTTCATCATAAAGATAATGTTGATTTTATAGGAGCCTCTAAATATGGATGGATATCCAAAGGATTTGGAAGTAAGTTTTTTTTACTTCCTCAGGGTTCCAACACTCTAATTAATGCCACCTTTACATGGAGCAACTATTTAATGAAACAACAGGAGGCTGACGCAAAACCAAGAAGTTCAGGTATCAATGGCTTTTATGCCAGTATGAATTTTACAAACTATTTGGGTGATGATGAGTTTCAGTACGGGATGGAAATAAATGGGTTTAAAACGGTTTTCAATATTTACAATTCAGCCAACAGGGCTATAAATCAAGATGAAAATACCACAGAACTAAATGGATTTGCCCGATATAAAATGATACGAATGAAGAAAAAATTAATATTAGAACCCGGCTTCAGGTTTCAGTATTACGCTTCGTTTAGTGATTTTAGCCCTGAACCACGGTTAAGGGCAAAGTATAATTTTAATACGAGAATAAGATTTAAAGCTGCTACGGGATTATATTCTCAAAATTTGATGAGTGCAACCAGCGACCGTGACATTGTAAATTTATTTTATGGGTTTTTATCAGGCCCTGAAGAATATCCACAGCAGGTAGGCAATAAAGCTTTTACCAACAGGTTGCAAAAATCGGTTCACGGTGTAATTGGAGTTGAGTATGATATAAATAAAGAAAATGAAATAAATTTTGAAATTTATATTAAAGAATTTACCCAGTTAACTAACATTAACCGTGATAAAATATTTGATGATAATGTTGAAAACCAAAAGCATCCCTGGTATCTGCGAAATGACTATATAGGTGAAACCGGCAGGGCCTATGGATTTGATATAACATACAAAGCCAGTTATGATAAACTTTATTTTTGGGGGGTGTATTCCTATAACAATGTTTCAAGGTATGACGGCTTAATTACATATCAGCCACATTTCGATCGCCGCCATAATATTAATGTTTTAGGCACCTACAAATTTTTAAAAGATGAATCTTTATCGGTAAGTGCCCGATGGAATATGGGGTCAGGATTCCCATTTACCCAAACCCAAGGGTATTACGAATATATTGATTTTAAAGATGGAGCCACCACGGATTATACAAGTGCCAATGGGCAATTGGGTATAAGATATGCTGGGTTAAATCAAGGTAGGCTACCTTATTATCATCGGTTAGATGTTTCGGCTACCAAAACCATTAAGGTGAAACAAAGTAATGGAACCACCAACATTATGGAAGCCATATTTAGTTGTACCAATGTTTATAATAGGGCTAATATATTTTATTTTGATAGAGTAAAATATAAGCGGGTTAATCAACTTCCAATTCTTCCAAGTTTGGCCGTTAGCTACTCGTTTTAAAAATTACCCCAATTCTGAAAGCACAAAGCAATTACAATATTGCATATTGCAAAATTTAAACTTTGTGTTTTTGTTTTGGATTTTTTAAAAAATCTTTTCTCTTTGTGATAAAGCCGATTCTTCCATAATTATTTTGATAGAAGTATCGTGTGGCTGAAACCTTGTGCTACCCAATTCATTAGTTACAGCCAATAATGATATGTGAACTTCCTGTAATGATTTGTCAGTAATAAGGGTAGTTTTAATTTCGGCATCTAAAGCCTCGTTGGCTTCACCATAAATAAAAAGAATTAAATCGTCTTCTGTAAAAGTAATGCTCATATCATACGCTAATTAAATATATAACTTTAAATATAAAACGACCTATGCAGTTTGTTGGTATATTGAACGTTAAAAAAAAATATAAATAGCTGAAATAAAGCTGTATAAATTTTTAACGAAGACTTAAAGATTTTTCTTCAATCATCCTTCTTAGGTTTTGCAAAGCATATCGCATTCTACCAAGTGCAGTATTAATACTTACCTGAGTAATATCTGAAATTTCCTTGAAGCTTAAATCACCATAATGGCGTAAAACCAAAACTTCTTGCTGCTCCTTAGGAAGGAGTTTTATAAGTTCCCTAACTTTAGCTTCATTTTGACTTTGAATTATTTGTTCTTCACGATTTTCATCAAAAATAGGGAGGTTTTTAAATATATCTTCTCCATCTGAGGTTGTCATTTTAGGCATTTTACTGGTTTTTCTAAAATAATCAATGGAAAGATTTCGGGCTATCGTCATTACCCAAGGTAGATATTTTCCTTCCTCAGTGTATTGCTCTGATTTGAGGGTTCTAACCACCTTAATAAATGTTTCCTGAAAAATATCCTCGGCTATATATCTGTCGTTTACTATTATATAAATAGTGGTGAAAACTTTTGCTTTGTACCTTTTAAGCAACATTTCAAAACACGCCTCATT
>JBJXDS010000196.1:0-5639 GCA_046154525.1 Bacteroidia bacterium | reverse complement strand
CCTTTACAAAACCGTGCCAATGCATTTTTGATAAGCCTAAACCGTTATACAAATCCCTTGTAAACCCCCGTAAACATTAACTCCCATAAATAATTGAATGTGGTTTCCACCCCGTGCCAAACTCCTCCATTTTTTCCATATTACGGAAATTTATCCGTGTGGCGGAAAGAATTTTTAAAAAATCGTTTGGATTTTAAACTTTTCCAAAGTTTTGGAACTTTGGAAATGTTGATGAAACTGATGAATGAATTTTAATTCTGAAGATGCTTTGCCTAAGATTGTTTCTTTTTCATTTTTTCAAAAAATTCATCCTTGTTCTGCCGCGATAGGCTAAGTTCATCGTTGTTATCCATCCGCACAAAATAGGATGAGTTTTCTTTTTTAACGACATCTTTTACATGGTTCAGGTTAATTATATAAGAGCGGTGTATCCTGAAAAAATTCATTTTGTCCAAGATACCTTCAAAGTAATTAGTGCTTTTAGATACTAGTATATTTTTGCCTTCGTAACAAAAATTAGAATACACCCGTTCTGCTTTCAGATATAAAATTTTTGAAATATTCAAAAAATAGGTTTTGCCATGGGTATCTATTATCAGGTTACCATTGGCTTCTATAACATTTTCACCAGCCTTTACTTCATTGTTAACAGTATCCTTTGGCGAAATCACCTTCCGGTCGTTCCGCTCAATATAGCGTTGCACCACCTTTTTTAATTCCTGCGGTTGCACAGGTTTCATAAGATAATCGAAGGCATTTATTTTAAACGCCTTTACTGCATAATTTTCGTGGGCTGTAGTAAAAACTACCTTAAACGAATACTCCTCTACTTTTTCAAGTATCTCAAACCCATTATACTCGGGCATTTCAATATCTAAAAAAACCAAATCTACTTCCTTAGTTGCAAGCTGCTTTATAGCATCTTGCGCATCTGTCGCTATAAATGCTACTGTTACATTATCGCCCAACTGGCGAACCAACTCAGAAATAATTTTAACACTAAAAGCACTGTCGTCAATAATAGCGACCGTGATTTTATGTTTTAAATGATCGAGATTCAACTGAAAGATTAAAATTTTTATTTTTTCTTAGGTTCACGCCACATCCATGGATTTCCAACAATGTAATCTTTCAATCTGGCCTGAGTAAGCCTTTCCACTTCACTTTTCGCATCGGCTTTTGTGGTAATCTGTTTGGTCCACACGTAGTAGTAGTTTTGCTCTGTTACCAGAACCTGGGTCGATTCGTCATACGTTTTTAATAAATATTTTTGATAATTTTTTAAATTATTATAATATCTGAATACTCCTACTATTACATAATAATCCCATTCATTGGAATTGTCTTCAATTTCTTCTATTTCAATACGGTGAACTTCGGCAGGGTCTGTATTTACTAATGGACTTCTACCCCATTGGTCAACACTTGCACCGGTTGGTGTATTAGGTTCTAAATCCAGTTCATCGGCAATTCCATCACCATCGGTATCGCTGCTTTTTTCAGGTATCACGTCTTCTTGTTTTTTCAGGCTCGCCCCCTTTTTATTTACCTTGGCACCTTTAGGTGTTAGTAATTCGGCATCCACACAATCAGGAACCCCATCACCATCACTATCCTTTGTAATTCCATGGGCATCCACTATACATTTTGAGGCATTGGCATTTTGTTGTTCACCAGCATGTTGCCAATGCGGGGTTTCCAATTCCAAATCCAAAACATCCTGCACTCCATCTTTATCTGTATCCTCTGCTACTCCATCTGCATCTACCTTGGCTGCCCAATGCGAATTCAATTCCTTGTCGCGGCAATCGGGTACTTCATCTTTATCTCCATCTACTGCTACTCCAAAATTATCAACCAAACATCCGGCAATAGTTGCAGGTTCACGGTCATACATATCTATTACTCCGTCCTTATCAGTATCCAATGCCACTCCTTCGGCATCAACCGGGGCTCCCGTTGGCGTGTTATTCTGTTTATCCAAACAATCAGGTATTCTATCCATATCCGCATCGGCTGAAACACCCAATTTATCAACCTTACAACCTGCAGGGCTTGATGGCTCACGGTCAAGGTTATCAGTTACTCCATCCTTGTCTGTATCTATGTTTGAATTGTTTTTTATAAGCTTCAACCCAATTATTATTTCATGGGCTGTTGGCGTATTCTTTTTTGTATTACCTGTTGCCATTCCATAAGAATATCCAACGGTTAATTTATCAAACAATAGTACCCCTGCCATAAAATCCATTCCATAGTTTTGCCTGTATCCCGCACCGGCCCAAACCATATTTTTATAATTTCCTATAGCATTAATAGATGTTTGAGGTGCCATTCCTTTACCAGCTTTTACTTGTAAAATTGGGTCGATAAAAAAAGTTTCAGATTTGGCAACTATCCGATAAGATGCCGTTCCTACTAAATGGCGATTGAACCTATAATTATATTTATCCTCAAAACCCTCCTTTAATTCAACATTGTTATTATTAAATAATTGATAGGTGGCCACCCCCACATTCAACCCCTTTATTTGATAGGCTACTCCTAAATTGGCATCAAATGTTGTTACTTGTGAGACATCTCCCAAAAGGGATAATTCTACAGGAAGAACCTCCTTGATTCTATCCTTTAAAATACGGGTTTGCTCTAATCCCAAAGAAACACCAAATGAGAGTTGGCTGCTATGAGGCAAGGCTATTTTATAACTATACGTACCAAGCGCCCCGGTTTTTCCAAGTATATTTGTTTTATCATTATATACCATTGCCCCATAACCAGCTGTACCATTGGCCAGCATACCATCTGCGGTCCCTAAAAAGGTTTCGGGATTACTTTGCGCCGAATTCCATTTGCTGCGGTTCAATATAAAGATATTTCCGCCTTTAGACCCTGCCAATGCTGGATTGGAAAGATAAGGATTAACATAGTAATTACTCAATAAAGGAACTTGTTGAGCAGAAGAAATAAACCCAATTGCTAAAAGAAAAATTAAACCTGAAACTCTTTGTATTTTCATAATATTAAATATTAAAACGGCTTTGGCAGATAGGATATCCAGCCATAATTAAAGTCAAAACTATGGTATTAGCCATTTGCTTTAAAATGCCAAATCGTTGTTTGGCGTGTTGATTACAAAGTTTTAAAGCTTACAATACGTGAAAGTTTGGTAGAGTTTATATGTTAAATAAACTTACCTTCTGATTTACAGAATATTAAAATAAAAATTGGGCTGTATAAATTCTTGAACACTCTATAAAATAAGAGTGTATAATAAACGGATACTATTTTACCAGTATCTTTTGTTTGAGCACTGTATTACTGCCATTTGCAATATTTAAATAATAGAACCCGGCGGCTAAATTAAGTGAACTAGTGAATTCAAAATTATCACCAACTTTAAATTCGGATGAATTTACCTGCTGCCCAATAATATCTGTTATACTCATTTTATAATCCCCTTTTTCGGGAAATACTATTTTCAATTGGCCTACAACCGGATTAGGTGTAACCGCAATTTGAGTATAAACTGGTGGCGGAGGAGGAGGAGGTTGATTGGTTTTTAACTGGTAAAGTTTTGGCCTGAGGTTAACCAAATTATACCTCATTAGTTTTGCTTGCATTTGAGTAAACATCACAGTGCATGGATAGGGAGAATAATCCATATAATTTTCAATCATATCAGGTTTGTCGCCTGTTCCTTCGTTGCAGGTATTTTTTGATGGGGTGCAGGAGGTAGTAGCTGAACGAGCCAAAGGGGTATCTTTAAATCCATCGTCTTCACCGGTACATATATTTTGTTTATCGGCCCAAATGTGGCGTAAACCCAAATAGTGTCCCACTTCATGAACCAAGGTCCTTTCCCGAATTGAATTTCCGGCAATGTCATTTGGATTTTTATACCCTACATATTGATAATTAACAACCACCCCTTGCAAATCAAGCGATTTATAATATTGGGCATTCCAAAACTGTGCATTAACGGGGGGATAGGCATAGGCCGAGACTATAAGGGTTCCATTGTAAGTAAACTTACATACCCAAATATTTAAATATTTTTCCGGATCCCAGGCATCAACACCTTGGTCCACGGTTGATTTTACACCATCGGCATAGGCCGAAAATCCTTCTCCAAAATCCGACCGTGCCGTATTTATCCTATTTATTCCGTTGGTTAGATTGCCATTGGGGTCTTTGGTTGCCAAATAAAATTCTATTCTGGTATCACCTGCTACAGGTTTAAATATGGCCCTTACCTTTCCGGTATCTTTATGTGTGTGGCGATAGGATTCATTCAATGCCTTTAACTGCGAAAAAATTAACGAATCATGGAGGTTTTGCTTGGCGTTGTTCCACACCACATGAAATACCACAGGAATGCGATACACCGAATCTGCATCGGCTTTATTTAGTTTTTCTAACCCTTCCAACGATTGTTGTCTCGTTTGATCAAGGGCTTTACTATATCCTGGAAACTTATCATTTAAATAACTTTCATATTCGTAAGTGCCACATTGTTGCTGGGCATTAGCAAATTGAGTTATAAAAAACAAGGAGAGTAAAAGAGTTGATTTTTGCATACTTTATTTTCCTTTAAAATCAGGTTTTCTTTTTTCAATAAATGATAGTACTCCTTCCTTATTATCTTCCGAATTGCCTGCAATTTCCTGACAGTAAGCTTCATAATCTAATATCGTATCCATATCAGAAGAAGTAGATTTGTTCAACATTTTTTTCATCAAACCAATAGCCTTTGTTGGGGCACTTGCATAATAATTTGCAATTTCATTGACGACATTATCCAGGTTCTCGTTACTGGTAACCCTATTGGCAATTCCCCAATCAAAAGCTTGTTGACCTGTAATTTTGGGAGCCATTGTAGCTATTTCAAAAGCTCTCGTACTTCCTACCAATCTTGGTAAAAAATAAGATGAACCTGAATCCAACACCAATCCAATATTTACAAATGCTTCTACCAAAACGGCTGTTTCCGATGCCACTATTATATCGCAGGCCAATGCCAAAGAACAACCCGCTCCTGCCGCCACACCATTCAACCTGCAAATTATAGGCTTCGGCATATTTCGCATGGCTCGTATTATTGGGTTATACCTTTTATTTATCGAATCGATAAAAGACCTTTTTTCAATTCCTGCAATGGCTTTTAAATCCTGACCTGAACAAAATGCTTTACCTGAACCTGTCAATATTATTACCCTAACTTCATTATCCTTCTCGGCTGCCTTTAGGGCATCCTGTAATTCATAGGTTAGGGCATCATCCAAGGCATTGTAAACATCCGGGCGGTTTAAGGCTATGCTCAGGATTTTTCCTTCTTTTTTATAAAGGAGTGTTTTAAATTCCATAAGTGAGCAAAGAAAGTAAAACAGGGCTTAATATCCCAATTAATATTCCAATTGCAATTTCTTTGTGACTGTGTGCCCCAAGTTTTTTTCTGGCCCACATAACAGCAACCAATACTACCAAATTTATGAGCCCGGCAATTAAATAAAGGTTACTGTATACATTTTCGAGATTTTCTAGCCCGGGTATTTTCCAACTAAAAATAAAATTGTAGGTTAGAAAAAAAGCTAGTGCAAGGGCGTGCAAACTGTTTTTTATATTTATTAAATGACAAACAA
>JBJXDS010000195.1:0-10231 GCA_046154525.1 Bacteroidia bacterium | reverse complement strand
CCGGTAGCATCCTTACAAAATCTACTACAAATTCGGCATTTGAATGTGATATTATTGCCAGATTGGAATAAATACCTTCAGCTATTTCTTCTGATAATTCAATATCTATTTGGTTTTCTTTTTCTTGCTTTGCCATTTTATTTTTTGGTTAAACAAAAGGGAGACTATTCATCTCCCTTTTGTGTTTTTAAAATTTTATTAAATTAATTATAAGATTCTACCACTTCCTCTTCCTTATCTGCCTCTTTAGAAGCCATTAATAAGTCGTATTCTTCACGCGAACCTACTACCAAATTCTGGTAGCTTCTCATTCCTGTTCCTGCTGGTATTAAGTGGCCAGTGATTACGTTTTCCTTTAAACCAAGCATCGCATCTACCTTACCGGCTATGGCAGCCTCGTTCAATACTTTGGTTGTTTCCTGGAATGATGCAGCACTTAACCAACTATAAGTTCCCAAGGATGAACGGGTGATACCCATCAATAAAGGAGACGATGTGGCTGGTATGGCATCACGAACCGCAACAATTCTTAAATCTTTGCGCCTTAACAATGAGTTCTCATCACGCAAACGACGAAGACTAACAATTTGTCCTGGAACCAAAGTTTCACTATCCCCTGAATCTACCACCACTTTTTGATCATAAATCCAGTCATTTTCTTCTTTAAAGTCAAGTTTTTCTACATACTCTCCTTCCAGGAATTTGGCATCTCCAGGTTCCACTATTTGAACTTTTTGCATCATTTGACGCACGATAACTTCAATGTGTTTGTCGTTAATTTTTACACCCTGCAAACGGTAAACTTCCTGAATACCATTTAAGATGTAACGCTGAACAGCACCTGGACCCTGGATACTTAAAATATCCTGTGGGGTGATGGCTCCGTCTGATAACGGGAAACCTGCTTTTATAAAATCTCCATCCTGAACAAGGATGTGTTTAGATAACGGAACTAAATATTTTTTCTTTAATCCGTCTTTCGATTCAATGGTTATCTCCCTGTTTCCACGTTTGATACCACCGTATATTACAATACCTTCAATCTCAGAAACAATGGCAGGATTAGATGGGTTACGGGCTTCAAATAATTCCGTTACCCGTGGCAATCCACCCGTGATATCACCTGTTTTACCAAGGGTTCTTGGTATTTTTACAAGGATAGTTCCTATTTTTATTTTTTCTCCGTTTTCTACTACAATATGTGCTCCAACGGGTAAGTTAAATTCTTTAATAATTTCGTCACCTTTTCCGGTAAGTTCAAGCACGGGAACCAGTTTTTTGTCCTTGCTTTCAATCATCACCTTCTCCACGTGACCGGTTTGTTCGTCTATTTCTTCGCGATAGGTTAACCCATCAACAATATCCTTGTACAATACTTTTCCAGGCACGTCACTTACAATTACTGCATTAAATGGATCCCATTTACAAACTGAATCGCCTTTGTTAATTTTTTGACCATCTTTTATTAATAAATGAGCACCATAAGGAATATTCATGGTAATAATTGGATCGGCCTCATTGGCATCCATTATTCTTACCTCACCCGAACGGCCAATTACCACTGTAATCTCTACGCCATCATCGTCGGTTGTTTTCACAGTTTTTACACCATCGAACTCAGCCCTACCACCAAATTTAGCAAATAGGGTAGATTCGGATGCAATGCCAGATGCAGCACCACCCGTGTGGAAGGTACGTAAGGTAAGCTGTGTACCAGGTTCACCAATGGATTGGGCAGCTATTACTCCAACTGCTTCACCATTCTGAACCACACGTCCCGAAGCTAAATTTCTTCCATAACATTTTACACAAACGCCAGCTTTCGATTCGCAGGTAAGAACTGAACGAATTTCAACGGTTTCAATTGGTGAGTTTTCTATTTGCTCACAGATATCTTCTGATAATTCAGACCCTGCGATACAAATTAATTCTCCTGTTAACGGATTATAAATATCATACAGGCATGAACGCCCCAAAATCCTTTCGTATAATGATTCTACTACTTCTTCATTATCTTTCAGAGCTGTCATTTCAATACCTCGCAATGTTTGGCAATCTTCAATAGAGATTACAACATCCTGGGCCACATCGTGCAAACGACGGGTTAAGTAACCAGCATCAGCCGTTTTCAAAGCCGTATCGGCCAAACCTTTACGAGCACCGTGGGTAGAAATAAAATATTCCAATACCGAAAGGCCGTCTTTAAAGTTGGACAAAATCGGATTTTCGATAATCTCACCTCCGCCTCCGCCAACTTTCTTTTGTGGCTTGGCCATCAATCCCCTCATTCCACCTAGCTGACGAATTTGCTCCTTGGATCCCCTAGCTCCTGAATCCAACATCATAAAGATAGGATTGAAACCCTGGTTATCACCAGTTAATTGTTTTATTAATGCATCTGAAACTTTAGAGTTAACACGAGTCCAAATGTCAATTACCTGATTGTATCGCTCATTGTTTGTTATAAAACCATTATTGTAGTTACTCCAAACCTCTTCTACTTCTTTTTTAGCACTGGCAACCAAACTATCTTTTTCGGCTGGTACAGGAATATCAGCAATATTAAATGACAACCCGCCTTTAAATGAAAATTTAAACCCAAGGTCTTTAATATTGTCAAGAAATTCAGCAGTTACAGCAATACCTGTCATTTTTACTAAATCCCCGATAATATCCCTTAAAGATTTTTTGGTTAAAAGAGTATTTATAAAACCTACTTCTTTTGGAACAAACTGGTTGAAAAGTACACGACCAACAGCCGTATCAATTATTTTGGTAACGAGTTCTTTATTCTCACGAATTACAGTCCGTATTTTAATAGGAGCATGCAATTCTACTTTTCCTTCGTTAAAAGCAATCGTTACTTCTTCATCAGAATAAAACGTCATGCCTTCTCCTTTAATTGGATGGTCTTTGGTACCTTTCCTGATTTTGGTCATGTAGTACAATCCCAAAACCATGTCCTGAGATGGAACCGCAATCGGAGCGCCGTTAGCAGGATTTAAAATATTATGCGGTGCAAGCATCAAAAGTTGAGCTTCTAAAATAGCCGCATGTCCCAATGGAACGTGAACAGCCATCTGGTCACCGTCAAAATCCGCGTTAAATCCTGTACAAGTTAACGGGTGCAATTGAATCGCTTTTCCTTCCACTAATTTTGGCTGGAACGATTGAATACCCAATCTATGCAGTGTAGGAGCCCTGTTCAACATAATAGGGTGACCTTTCAAAATATTTTCAAGAATTTCCCAAATTACCGGGTCTTTTCTATCTACAATTTTCTTGGCTGATTTTACAGTTTTTACTACCCCACGTTCAATCAAACGACGAATAATAAATGGTTTAAATAATTCAGCAGCCATACCTTTTGGCAAACCACATTCATGTAGTTTCAACCATGGTCCAACCACAATTACCGAACGACCTGAATAGTCAACCCTTTTACCTAACAAGTTTTGACGGAAACGGCCCTGCTTACCTTTTAGCATATCACTTAAGGATTTCAATGGACGGTTACCTTCCGATTTTACAGCATTGGCACGGCGGGTATTATCCAACAATGAGTCAACTGACTCCTGAAGCATCCTTTTTTCATTTCTTAAAATTACTTCAGGTGCTTTTATTTCTATAAGTCTTTTTAATCGGTTGTTACGAATAATTACACGGCGATACAAATCATTCAAATCCGATGTTGCAAAACGACCACCTTCCAATGGCACTAATGGACGTAATTCTGGTGGAATAACCGGCAACATTTTTAAAATCATCCATTCAGGACGGTTTTCAAATCGCGAATTTGAGTCACGAAAACTACTTATAACTTTCAAACGTTTTAAAGCTTCTGCCTTACGTTGTTGTGAAGTTTCATTCGCAGCCTGATGTCTTAAACCATAAGAAAGTTCATCTAATTTGATACGTGATAAAAGTTCCCACATAGCTTCACCGCCCATTTTGGCAATAAATTTATTTGGGTCCTTATCGTCCAAATAAAAATTTTCTTTTGGCAGAGTATCCAGTATATCCAAATATTCTTCCTCGGTTAAAAAGTCAAGATAGTTTACACCATCCTCAGCTTTAATACCTGCTTGAATTACAACATAACGCTCATAATAAATAAGCATATCCAGTTTTTTGGTAGGCAATCCTAACAAGTATCCTATTTTATTAGGTAATGAACGGAAATACCAAATATGTGCCACTGGAACTACAAGTTCAATATGACCCATACGTTCACGACGAACTTTCTTTTCGGTTACTTCTACACCACAACGATCGCAAACTATTCCTTTATAACGGATACGTTTATATTTACCGCAATGGCACTCATAATCCTTTACAGGACCAAATATACGTTCGCAAAACAAACCACCCATTTCAGGTTTGTATGAACGATAATTAATGGTTTCGGGTTTTATTACTTCACCAAACGAACGTTGAAGAATAATTTCAGGCGAAGCCAAACTTATTCTAATTTGAGTGAAATTACTTTTTAATCTTAAATCTTTTTTATTGAATGACATGTGTTATTTTAAAAAAATGATTATTCAAATGTTACATCTAATCCTAGGCCACGTAATTCATGTACCAATACATTGAATGACTCCGGAATTCCAGGTTCTCCAAGGTTATCACCTTTTACAATCGCTTCGTAAGCTTTAGCTCTGCCCATTATATCATCTGATTTAATGGTAAGAATTTCGCGAAGGATATTGGCGGCACCAAATGCTTCCAATGCCCAAACCTCCATCTCACCAAAACGTTGACCACCAAACTGAGCTTTACCACCCAATGGCTGCTGTGTAATAAGTGAGTACGGCCCTATACTTCTGGCGTGCATTTTATCATCTACCAAGTGACCAAGCTTAAGCATATAAATTACACCAACCGTGGTTTTCTGGTCGAATCTTTCACCTGTTAAACCATTGTAAAGGTGGGTATATCCCCATTTCGGAAGTTTTGCTTTTTCTACATAATCGCAAATTTCTTTTTCAGAAGCTCCATCAAAAATCGGGGTTGCAAATTTTAAACCTAATTCCTTACCAGCCCATCCCAATACAGTTTCATAAATCTGTCCAAGATTCATACGTGATGGCACACCCAATGGATTAAGAACAATATCTACCGGGGTTCCATCTTCAAGAAATGGCATATCTTCTTCAGGTACTATTTTAGCAACAATACCTTTATTTCCATGTCGTCCTGCCATTTTATCCCCCACTTTAAGCTTGCGTTTATGGGCTATATAAACTTTAGCCATTTTCAGGATACCTGATGGCAATTCATCCCCTACACTTATTGCATAATACTTACGCTTAAATTCGGTGGTAATATCATTGTATTTAAATTTAAAATTATTAAATATCTGAACAATAAGGTCGTTTTTTTCTTTATCAGTTGTCCAGTTATTATAAGAAACAATGCTAAAATCAATATCACCGATATTTTTTAGAGTAAACTTGGTTCCTTTAGAAATGACTTCCTCACCATAAATATTATAAACACCTTGAGACGTTTTTCCGTTTACTACCCTGAATAATTTATCAATAAGAATAGATTTTAACTTGGAAATATTTTTCTCATGTTCCGCTTCAATCTTGGTCAATTGACCTTTCTCCTCGGCTTTAGATGTTTTATCTTTTTTGGTTCTAGCAAATAATTTTTTATCCACTATTATTCCTTCTGTGCTTGGAGGTGCTTTATAAGAAGCATCTTTTACGTCACCGGCCTTATCACCAAAAATAGCGCGTAATAGTTTTTCTTCAGGAGATGGTTCAGTTTCACCCTTAGGAGTAATTTTACCTATTAATATATCTCCTTCCTTTACTCTTGCACCAATTCTTATCAATCCATTTTCATCCAAATTTTTTGTAGCTTCTTCGCTAACGTTTGGTATATCATTGGTTAATTCCTCTTCACCACGTTTGGTATCCCTTACCTCAAGTTCATACTCTGTAATGTGTAGAGAGGTAAAAAAATCTTCCTTTACTACCTTTTCGGATATAACAATGGCATCCTCAAAATTATATCCCTGCCAAGGCATAAATGCCACCATAAGATTTCGCCCTAAAGCTAACTCTCCCATTTCTGTAGCATAACCTTCTACCAAAACATCTCCCTTTTTTACCTTCTGACCTTTTTTTACGATCGGACGCAAGTTTACTGTTGTATTTTGGTTTGTTCTGCGGAACTTGGTTAATTTATAAGATTTTACTTCTCCTCCAAAAGAAGCCAATTCCATTTCTTCAGTATGAATATATCGAACTCTTATTTCAGAAGAATCTACATATTCCACTACTCCGTCGCCATCGGCAATCATCAAGGTTCTTGAATCGGTAGCTACTTTTTTCTCTAAACCGGTACCTACTATCGGTGCCTCTGGTTTGAATAACGGAACGGCTTGACGTTGCATGTTAGACCCCATCAAGGCTCGGTTGGCATCATCATGCTCCAAAAATGGAATCAAGGATGCAGCAATGGATACAATCTGGTTAGGAGCCACATCCATAAACTGTAATTTTGATGGATCCACCATTGGGAAGTCACCTTCAAATCGTGCCTTTACTTCATTGGTTTGGAAGTTACCATCCTCATCCAATTGTGCGTTGGCCTGCGCAATAATTTTACCATCTTCTTCTTCAGCACTAAGATATATAACCCCTCCCTTATTATCAACCTTTCCTCCTACTACTTTACGATAAGGAGTTTCAATAAATCCGAGTGTATTAATTTTAGCATGTACACAAAGTGAAGAAATCAAACCAATATTTGGTCCTTCAGGAGTTTCAATGGTGCAAAGACGACCATAGTGTGTATAGTGAACGTCACGTACCTCAAAACCAGCCCTGTCTCTTGACAAACCACCAGGCCCAAGTGCCGATAAACGGCGTTTGTGGGTAATCTCGGCCAATGGATTGGTTTGATCCATGAACTGTGATAATTGGTTGGTTCCAAAAAAAGAGTTGATAACTGAAGCTAAAGTTCTGGCATTAATCAAATCAGTAGGTGTAAAAACTTCGTTGTCACGAATATTCATCCGTTCACGAATTGTTCTGGCCATACGAGCCAATCCTACACCAAATTGGGCATACAATTGTTCTCCAACGGTTCTTACCCTTCTGTTGCTTAAATGGTCAATATCATCCACATCGGTACGTGAATTACTCAAATCTATCAAAAACTTAATGATGGAAATAATATCAGGTTTGGTTAAAACCTTTGTTTCCATTGGAATGTCAAGATTTAATTTTTTATTAATCCTGTAACGTCCTACATCACCCAAATCATATCTTTTGTCAGAAAAGAAAAGACGTTCAATAATTCCACGGGCCGTTTCCTCATCCGGTGGATCGGTATTACGCAACTGGCGATAAATATGTTCTACCGCTTCCTTTCCTGAGTTGGATGTATCTTTTTGTAAGGTGTTTTGAATGATTGCAAAATCATTTTTATTATCATCTTCCCGTGTTAAAATAATGGTTTTAACACCTGCATCAATAATATCGTCAATCTGGCGATCTTCTAAAATTGTATCACGCTCAATTATGATTTCGTTACGCTCAATAGAAACTACCTCCCCTGTATCCTCATCCACAAAATCTTCAATCCAACTACGCAGAACTCTTGCAGCTAAACGTCGGCCTAAAACTTTTTTAAGACCGGATTTGCTTACTTTTATTTCTTCAGCTAGGCCAAAAATATCTAAAATATCTTTATCTGTTTCATATCCAATAGCCCTTAAGAGAGTAGTCACCGGGAATTTCTTTTTACGGTCGATGTAAGCATACATTACGTTATTTACATCCGTTGCAAATTCTATCCAGCTTCCTTTAAAAGGAATAATACGAGCTGAATACAATTTTGTACCGTTAGAGTGATATGTTTGTCCAAAGAACACACCAGGAGAACGGTGTAATTGAGAAACAATAACCCTTTCAGCGCCATTTATAATAAAAGTACCGCTAGGAGTCATGTAAGGGATAGGTCCCAAATACACATCCTGAACAATAGTTTCAAAATCTTCGTGCTCGATGTCGTTACACGAGAGCTTTAGCTTAGCTTTTAATGGTACGGCATAGGTTAAACCTCTCTCGATACATTCATCTATATTGTATCTTGGAGGATCAACAAAGTAGTCCAAAAACTCCAATACGAAAATGTTTCTTGTATCCGTAATTGGAAAATTTTCAGCAAATACTTTAAATAGGCCTTCATTTTTTCTGTTCTCCGAAGATGTTTCCAATTGGAAAAATTCTCCGAACGATTGTACTTGAATATCGAGGAAATCAGGGTAATCAATTACCTTCCCGATACTTGCAAAATTAACCCTTTCGGCGGTTGTGATATTTTTTGACAAGACTGTAAGAAATTAAAAAAACGTTAAAAAAAAATATTAAATGTATATAAACAACGATAGACCCTCGGAAAACTCCGGGGTCTTTCGTTTAATAAGTTGAGTAGTTATTACTTAACCTCAACGTCTGCTCCTGCTTCTACCAATTTAGCTTTGATCATCTCAGCTTCCTCTTTCGAGATATTGGTTTTCACTTCTTTTGGAGCTCCGTCTACTAAATCTTTTGCTTCTTTAAGTCCAAGACCTGTAATATCTTTAACTGTTTTTACCACATTCAATTTAGATTGACCAGCGTGTTTTAGCACTACTGTGAATTCTGTTTGTTCTGCTGCAGCCTCCGCTGCACCACCTCCACCACCAGCAGGTCCTGCAGCTACTGCTACGGCAGCGGCGGCTGGTTCAATACCATACTCATCTTTCAAAATTGAAGCTAATTCGTTTACTTCTTTTACGGTTAAATTTACAAGTTGTTCTGCAAATGCTTTTAAGTCTGCCATTTTATTTATTTAAAAAAATTTATTTGTTTTAATTTTATAACTGATAATTCTATCTTTCTGATAATGTTTTTACTATTCCTGCTATTTTACCCCCGCCTGATTTAAGAGCTGAAATAACATTTTTGGCTGGTGATTGTAATAATCCAATAATTTCACCTACCAAATCTTCCTTGCTTTTTAGGTTATTTAAAGCTTCTAATTTATCGTCACCTAAATAAACATCACTATCAATATAAGCCCCCTTTAATTGAGGTTTTGTTCCCTTTTTACGAAAATCACTTATTGCTTTGGCCGCGTCTTTTGCATTTTCGGCAAATAATAAGGCTGTTGAACCTTTAAGTGTGTCGGTCAACTCTTTAAAATCAACATTTGATTTTTCTAAGGCTTTGATGATTAAAGTATTCTTTGCAACTCGCATTTTTACTTTTTTATTAAAAAACACGCGTCTCATGTTATTAGTTTCGATGGCACTCATTGAGGACGGATCGGTTACATAAACGAACTTATAAGTTGTAAAATATTCTGAAAGTTCGTTCACTACTTTATTTTTTTCTTCCCTGGTCATAATCTTCTTTTTTAATAATTTATTAAACTATTGATTTAACATCTATTTTTATGCCAGGACTCATTGAACTGGATAATGTAATACTTTGTAAATATGTTCCTTTTGATGAAGAAGGTTTAAGTTTTGTAATGGTGTCAATTACTTCTTTGGCATTATCAAAAATCTTTTCAGGGTTAAAACTTACTTTGCCTACTGCTGTATGTATTATTCCAGTTTTATCTACCTTAAAGTCAATTTTACCTGCCTTCACTGCTTCAACAGCTTTAGCAATTTCCATGGTTACTGTACCGGTCTTAGGATTTGGCATCAAGTTACGTGGTCCTAATATTTTTCCTAAACGACCTAATTTACCCATAATGCTTGGCATTGTAATAATAACATCTACATCTACCCAGCCCCCTGAAATTTTTTCTATATAATCGTCTAAGCCAACAAAATCAGCGCCAGCAGCCTTTGCTTCATCTTCTTTATCAGGTGTGCAAAGTACAAGTACTTTAACATCTTTACCTGTACCATGAGGTAATGCTACACTTCCTCTAACCATTTGACTGGCTTGACGTGGATCAACCCCTAATTTAACATCAATATCAACTGAGGAATCAAATTTGGTGAACGTAATGTTTTTAACTACCTGGGTAGCCTCCTTTAAGGTGTAAACTTTTGTTTTGTCATATTTTGATAAAACGGCTTTCCTATTTTTGGTTAACTTAGTCATTTTCTTTTTTAAAATAATTTATAATTCTATTCCCCTGCTACCGCTATACCCATGCTTCTTGCAGTTCCCTGAACCATAGTCATGGCTGCTTCCACTGTAAAACA
>JBJXDS010000194.1:0-3164 GCA_046154525.1 Bacteroidia bacterium | reverse complement strand
AGTATTCAGAATTTCAAAAAATTATCATTCAGAGATAAGAAAATTAATCAATACTATTTTCAAGAACCGTCAAGGCTTCTCTTAAATTACCATTTTCATACACAATGTTATGGGCAAATTCTAAAATAGGCATATTGACATTGTACTTTTTGTTAAGGTCAAAAATGGTTTTAGCGGCATAATACCCTTCGGCAATCATATTCATTTCAAACTGGGCAGCTTTTGTTGAATATCCTTTGCCAAGCATGCTACCAAAGGTGCGGTTGCGGCTGAATTGAGAATAAGCCGTAACTAATAAATCGCCCAAATAGGCCGAATCATTAATATCGCGCTTTATGGGATGAACCACATTGATGAACCGTTTTATTTCGCGGATGGCGTTAGAAATTAGGACGGCCTGAAAATTATCGCCACAGCCCATTCCGTGGCAAATACCACAAGCCATGGCGTACACATTTTTTAAAACGGCACTATATTCCGTTCCATAAATATCATCCGAAATATTGGTTTTTATGTAACGGTTATTTAAAAGCAATTGAATTTTAGACGCCGTAGTTTCCGATTCGGAAGCCACCGTTAAATACGAAAGTTTTTCAAAAGCTACCTCTTCAGCATGGCATGGGCCGGTGATTACGCCAATATTGCTTCGGCTTAAATTGTATTTTGTTTCAAAATATTCGCCTACAATTTGGCCGGTTTGTGGTACCAACCCTTTAATTGCCGAAACCACTATTTTGGTATTAAAACTATCGGCGTCGGTATTTTTTAAAGCATTCTCCAAAAAAGCTGCCGGAATAACAAAAAGAATGATATCTGATGATTGAATAACCTCATTGATATTGGCGGTTGGTTTAACAATTTCGGTATGTACTTCAACCGATGAAATGTAATTGGGATTGTGCTTGTGTTGAAGAATATGGTCCACCGTATCCTGGCTCCTAAGCCACCAGTGGATGGATTTATTTTGCTCATTATCGGTTAGTATTTTAACCAAAGCCGTGGCCCAGCTTCCTCCACCTATCACACCTATTTGCATGGGACGAATTTATAAAAATTAATTAATTTGTAATTTAATAATATAGCCCGAGGTTTAAACCGTGGGTTATATACCAAAAAAAAATCCCGGGCTAACCAGCCCGGGATTTTTTGTTTTTATTGGAAGGGAGTTTTAAAACATCCCCCTACCCACTTCGCCATAGCTCAAAAGCCGGCACACAAGGGGGACTTTGTTACATCATTCCATCCATACCGCCCGGCATTCCGCCATGGCTGTGTGGTTTGTCATCTTCAGGCTCATCTGCCAATATACATTCAGTGGTCAATAGCATAGAGGCAACTGAAGCAGCATTTTCAAGCGCAATACGACCAACTTTAGTTGGGTCAATAACACCGGCTGCAATCAGGTTTTCATACACATCGGTGCGGGCATTAAATCCATAATCGCCTTTTCCTTCTTTCACTTTTTGGATTACCACTGAAGGCTCACCACCTGCATTGGCTACTATCTGGCGCAATGGCTCTTCTAATGCTTTACGAATAATGGCAATACCTGTAGTTTCGTCGTCGTTCACACCTTTCAATCCTTCAAGGGCTTCAAGGGCACGAACATAGGCAACGCCACCACCGGCAACAATACCTTCTTCTACGGCAGCACGGGTGGCATGCAATGCATCATCCACACGGTCTTTTTTCTCTTTCATTTCCACTTCGCTGGCAGCACCAATATATAATACTGCAACTCCACCGCTTAATTTAGCAAGTCGTTCCTGTAATTTTTCTTTATCATAATCGCTGGTTGTTGTTTCTATTTGTGCTTTTATCTGATTGATCCGGCTAACGATAGCATCTTTTTCACCAGCTCCGTTTACCAACGTTGTATTGTCTTTGTCGATAGTAACTTTTTCGGCAGTTCCCAACATTTCGATGGTGGTGTCTTCCAGTTTGTAACCTTGTTCTTCACTGATAACAGTTCCACCAGTCAATACAGCTATGTCTTGTAACATTTCTTTACGACGGTCGCCAAAACCAGGTGCTTTTACAGCAGCTACCTTTAAGGCACCACGCAAACGGTTAACTACCAACGTAGCCAAAGCTTCACCTTCGATATCTTCAGAAATTATTAATAAAGGTTTTCCTGTTTGAACAGTTGCTTCCAAAATTGGAAGTATTTCTTTCATATTGCTTATTTTTTTATCATAAATAAGAATGAAAGGGCTGCTAAGTTCAGCCTGCATTTTTTCAGTATTAGTAACAAAATATGGAGACAAATACCCACGGTCGAACTGCATTCCTTCTACAGTTTTCACTTCGGTTTCTGTTCCTTTGGCTTCTTCTACGGTTATTACACCGTCTTTACCCACTTTTTGCATGGCATTGGCAATCAATTCACCAATTTTTTCATCGTTGTTGGCAGAGATAGAAGCCACTTGTTTGATTTTGGTGTATTCGGTTCCGATAACTTCACTGTTGTTTTTAAGGTGTTCAATAACTTTACCTACGGCCAAATCAATACCGCGTTTCAAATCCATTGGATTAGCTCCGGCAGCTACGTTTTTCAAACCGGCTGTAACGATGGCTTGCGCCAATACGGTAGCGGTTGTAGTTCCATCACCTGCCAAATCAGCCGTTTTGCTGGCTACTTCTTTCACCATTTGGGCACCCATGTTTTCTACAGGGTCTTTTAATTCAATTTCTTTGGCTACAGTTACACCATCTTTAGTAACGGATGGAGAACCGAATTTTTTGCCAATTACCACGTTGCGTCCTTTTGGACCTAAAGTTACTTTAACCGCATTGGCTAAAGCATCTACACCGCGTTTTAAACCTTCGCGGGCTTGTACATTAAATAATATTTGTTTTGCCATTCTTTTAAATTGTTAAGGATTGATTAATTGATAAAGTGTTTTTTAAACTATCGCAAGAATATCAGATTCACGCATGATTAAATAATCTTTGCCTTCCACCTGAATTTCGGTTCCGGCATATTTGCCAAATAAAACGGTGTCGCCAGGTTTTACAGTTACAGGCTCATCTTTTTTGCCAGGTCCTGCGGCTACCACAGTGCCTTTTTGTGGTTTTTCTTTGGCAGTATCGGGGATAAAGATACCACCTGCAGTCTTTTGTTCAGCCGGTGCGGCTTCTACTAATACTCTGTCGGCTAATGG
>JBJXDS010000193.1:0-3089 GCA_046154525.1 Bacteroidia bacterium | reverse complement strand
ATTTCTGTTTTCATTTGCTCGAATTCTTCATTTGAATAAATAAAATTTCCACCCCTTGGCCTAATCATAATGTAAAGTGGAATAGAAATTTTTTGCCTTGCCATTTTTACCATTTCCCAATCGGGTGTGGTTCCTCCTTCCTCCAAGTTGGTGCAAAGCTCCAACCTATCTGCACCGGATTTTGCTGCTATCAAGGCGGATTCTAAATTGAAACAGGCAATCTCTAAATACATAATAAGACTTACTATTTTTTACCACGGAGGCACTGAGAACACAAAGAAACACAGAGAAAAAATTAGTCTTCGTGAAACTCCGTGAACTCTGTGCCTCCGTGGTAATCTTTTTACTTTACAAATGAATCCGAATCCAAAAGAATATTTCCTTTGTTATCATATTTCGCATAACTAAATCCTTTCTGAACGCAATAGGCTCCAGTTTCTCCATTTTTATTTAAGGCAATAAACCCAACCTGGATGTCAATCAAGTTTTTTTTACGCAGGTTCATTAAATTCACAACCCTTGCCACCGCTTCTTCACAGGCTTTTTGTGGTGATTTTCCCTGCCGCATTAGTTCCACCACCAAATGACATCCTGAAATCCGTATCACTTCCTCACCATGTCCGGTAGCTGTGGCGGCACCTACTTCATTGTCCACATATAATCCTGCCCCGATTATAGGCGAATCCCCAACCCGTCCGTGCATTTTAAAAGCCAAGCCACTGGTGGTGCATGCTCCTGATAAATTTCCATGGTTATCCAAAGCAATCATTCCAATGGTATCATGGTTTTCAATATTTACCTTGGGTTGATACTCATTTTTTTTCAACCATTCCTTCCACTCCTTTTCAGATTCTTCCACCAATAAATTTTCTTTTTTAAAACCTTGATCCAAGGCAAATTGCAAAGCTCCTTCTCCTACCAACATAACATGGGGCGTTTTTTCCATCACAGCTCTGGCAACAGAAATAGGGTGCATGATATGCTCCAAAAAAGCTACTGAACCAATATTTGAAAATTCATCCATGATGCAGGCATCCAGCGTAACATGCCCATCTCTATCCGGTCTCCCGCCATAGCCAACACTTCGTTCATTGGGATCGCCTTCCGGAACTCTTACCCCAGCTTCCACAGCATCCAAAGCCCTGCCATTATTTTTTAAAATTTGCCAGGCCGCTTCATTGGCTGGTATTCCAAATTTCCAGGTAGAAACAACCACAGGTTTTTTAACTAGTCCCGGCCTATTCATTTTTTCTTTTTTTTCATCAAAAGAACTAAGAAGCAAAGCTGCTGACGCCAAGGTAGTGGTTTTAATAAAATTTTTTCGGGTAGTCATATTGGGTTCAATTATAATATTTAAAAACAGGATAACGCACCTTCACGTTATCTAATAAACTATTTAAAATGTAATCATCTAAAAAATTCCAATGGACAAGACCATCATCTGATTGGGGTTCTAATAAATAAAAAATTAAATTACTCAATGGTTGAGCCATGTCTACTATATAATCGCCCTTCTTATATTTTCTGGATTCAGTTTTAAAACTACCATACAAAGTGGCGGATTTGTGTTTTTGAAAACTTTTTTGGGCATTTACCAAACTATCAATCATAAAACTTTCTCCATGGAAGGTTTGGCTTTTTTGCAATTGTTCAACCTTAATTCCATGCCGTATTAAATTTTCAATAAGCTGCGGAAACCCTTCGGGGATAATATATCCGCGAGGCAAGGTACTTTCTAATGTGGCTTCAAATTTGGCGTAATAATTAATACTGTCGTATTTCACTATTTTTCCGGACCTGTAATATTTCTTTTTTCCATTCGTATCAGGTACAGCCAAATAATCATAGGTTATAAAATTATTCAATTTATTTAGTGGAACTATTTTAAACTGAACCCCTTTTTTTATTTTACCTGCATTTGTAATTACATCTTTAATGGTGGAGGTTTCAGCATGATTATTTATTTCTATAATTTCCTTAGAATTTATATTAGCATATTCAAGAATTTCAGAGATAAATACATAGGTGCTATTCATACGTTCATAAAACCGGTTATGGGCAAAAGTTTCACTTAATATGGCCATGCGATTCCGAAAGCCAAATTGATTTACCAAATATCGCGGATGATGATTGTAAGTATAAAAATTTTTAGGAGGCCAACCTTCACTCAATTCATAATCGCCATAAACTCCAAATTGAAGATTATGTTTTTGGTAAACAGCATTGGTTATACTCGGCAGCATTTTATTATATGTATAATCAAATGGGGCATACTCGCCAACCGAATGATAACTTGGCGCCCAGGTTAAAGGGTATGCATGCCAGGTACCATTAGTAGTATGCAAATCCACAAAAATTTGCGGGTCCCAGGGAACTATCACATTTTCAAAAAGACCTCGGGTTTCCAGGGCATCCATTTTTACCCCGTCGCGGTTAAGGTCATAGCCCTCGCTGCTTTCCCGTTCACCTGTTTCTATTGGGCTGTCTTCCTGCGAAGGCCGTAAACCTTTAGCCATTTTATCGTTGGCATCGGTATTGTAAATGGGGACAAAAAGAATAATTAAATTATCTAATAAATGCTTTTTATCACCCAGCAAAATATCCCGCATCAGCATCATCACCGCCTCTTTTCCTTCTACCTCACCGGCATGAATATTTCCCTGAATATAAATAACGGCCTTGCCCGAAGCCTTTGCTTCCGCTTCTGTTTTAACCATTGGATTGGCCAGCACAGCCACCGGAATATCTTTCCCTTCAAGGCTTTTGCCCATACTGAAAATATATATTTTATCGCTTACTTTTTTTATTTCATCCAAAAAATGAATCACATCTTTATAGGTAGATGTTTTTTGAAACTCGCTTTTTTCGGGGGTAAGTATGAGACTATCTGACCAAATGGATTGGGAATAGAGGTTGGTTTGAAGAAGGGTAGAAAGTAGAATTATAGAAAGGATTCGTTTCATGATTTTTATTTTAATTATTTTCTTCTTTTGTCAATTGCTCCACCAATTGGTGCAGTTTATTTGCCAGTACTTTTTTATCAATTAGTTTGGTTTCATAGTCGGCAATCATAGCCGATGAAATATTTC
>JBJXDS010000192.1:0-5207 GCA_046154525.1 Bacteroidia bacterium | reverse complement strand
TGCAATCTGGGACCAACTTTAGTTAAGTCGTTTTCATCAAGGCTTATTTGAATATCATGGTCATAAATAGCATTGACAAATAAGCTGGCTGAAATAAATCGGTTTATTCGGGCATTTATCATACTTTCAAAATTGACATCTATGTTTTTTCGGTTGGAGGTGTTTACATCGGTGTAATTATTAAACAAAGAAAGCCTGGCCAAAAGGTTCACATTTTTATGGATATTTTTTTGGAAAAAGATATTCATTAAGGCTCCAAATTCTTGTCTCACGGTTTTAAGGGTATCCACAGCAAAAGCTTTTTTAATAGAGTTGTCGTTAATACTCACAATCGTAAATTTTCCAGTAGCCGGCGAAATGTAAACTGAAAAATAAGGCTTTGGTTTGTAGTCAATTCCGATGGAGGCCAAAATAAAAGCCGGTGCCATAAAGGTTGAAATCATAGGACTTTTTACATTTTGGGCATCGTAGGTGTAAGAGGGGGCAAACTGACTTTTAAAATTAGCCAGCACAGCATAGTTTACATTTTTAACCGGAGAATTATAGCCAAATTTGGTTAAAAAATCTATTTTATCCTCGTTTTTTCTCAATTCCTGACCCTTGCCTTGTATCATACCATAAGCAATATCCAGGTTGTTGTTCCAGGCTACTTTATCTTTAGCATAGTTTAAATAAATATTACCAAGTGCAGTTACAGAAAGGGCATCGATTCCACCTGCAGCCCAGTTTGTAAAACCCATTTGGTTGAAGTTAATAGCTGCAAATCCGCCCTTTTTCCAGGCTAAAAAAGGCTTAAGCTTTTCTATGCTTTCGTTTAAGGTTTTTATTTTTCCTTCGGCCTCCGTTTTTAAGGTTTCGGCATTTTTAAGTTCTTTTTGCAAGGAATCAATTTCTAGGGAATCCAGTTTTGTGTTCTGGGTAAATGCGAAATTGCTAAAAATGAAAGGGATTAAAACAAGAAACTTTTTCATAAAATTTTTTCAAGCGGCAAACTTAAAAATAACTGAATAAAATTCTAAGACCTGTTAAAAAATAAAAATTACCACCGGCACACACAATCGGTGCATGAGCCAAAGCATTTAATGCTAAGCCAAACCATGTTAGGGTTTTTTATTTTATGGGTGGTTACTAATTTCCAGGCACGATAGTTGGCGGTTTTCCCCTTGCATCCCGCTTTATTGTAGGCTTGTGAATGATTATCGTAAATAGATTTGGTAAGATTTTTCTTTATAAACCGGCGGTATTGCCTTTTTGATAATTTTCCGGATTGGCGTAGTTCCTTTTTTACCAATGATACTTGTTTAAGACTATCGGGAAAACTATCCAATTGTTTCTGCAATAAATAGCGTATAACATTGGCTTCGGGGGTATTGGGGGTAGTGAGGCAGGCACAGGTGGCGTTATGAATATGCTTCCGGCAACCAGGTATTTTCTTTATAAAATTTGCAATTTTCTGCGGTGGGGCAGTATTCTGTAATTTTAGAATAAGCCCATTGAGAAGTATCCTGATTTTGGCCATAACTAACCCTTGTATTTGCAAAAAATAAAAGAATGCTTAGGGTAAGATATTTAAACATGGCAATAAGTTAATATAACACCAATAGCAACGTTAAGGTTTTTAAACGGCTCTAACCTATTATTGAAGTTGATTTAATTTATATTTTTCAAAATAGTAAAAATGAAATGCAAAGCTGGGTTTATTCTGTGGATAGCTATAATTGGCAATAGCTTTGTTTATTCTCAATTATCATGGAAACCAAAGCCTGTGGCGGGGTTTAAAATGATAGGCGATACACTTCGTTGTTTAAACAAAGTTAAACTTACCGATACCTCAAAAATTAGTAATCCTTGCAATGTTTCCAATGATTCATGTGATTCGATTATTGATTGGGATTGGGATTTTGGTTATGGGAAAAAAAGTAAGCTTCAAAACCCGGTTCATATCTATACACAAAATGGTTATTTCACCATTACTTTAAAAATAACAAGTAAGTATGGGCTTAGGGATAGTGCCAGTATGGTAATTTATTCTGCCGGCCCAAGACCTGAATTTAAAGTAGTGTCGGATACAATTATTGAAGTAGGTGATACCGTAATTTTTCAAAATACCTCGCTTGATCCCTTGTATCTACCTGAATGGATTTGGAATTTCGGAGATGGCTTTATGAAATCGGAAATGGCAAAAATGAATTCGGGTCATAGATATTCGACAATTGGGAAATTTGAAGTTTACTTAACCATGTTTGACATGGTTAATGGAATGTATCCAAAATGTCCGGCCATTTATCCAGACACCACATCGGCATTATCAAAAAAAATTACAATAACGGTAATTAAGTCAGGTAAAATTTCAAATCATAACACAACAAAAATCTCCGTTTCACCCAATCCAGCCAATGATCAAATCTTTATCAAAGGATTAACCAAAGGCGAAATTCTGATTTATGATGTTTTGGGAAAAGAAGTTTTGAAAACGGAAATGGAGAACGACCTATCCATAGATATTTCAAGCCTTAACAAAGGAACTTACTTTATTAGATGTTCGGACGGAAATTCGAGTTATAATGGAAGGTTTGTGAAGATATTGTAGTTTTAAAACTTAATCAACACCTGATTCTTCTCCACCTTATCCCCGGCTTTTATTGGAATATTAGAAACCACCCCATCGCCAAGGGCTTTGATATTATTTTCCATTTTCATAGCTTCCAGTACTAAGAGGCTATCTCCTTTTTTTACGGTATCCCCTTCGGCTACCATTATTTTTAAAACCATACCTGGCATAGGGGCTTTCAGTTCGTTCATGGCATTGCCTAAAACTTTGTCCATCCCCATTTTTGATAACAGGTCTTCCAGTTCGTTTTTTATTTTGGCTTCGGCTTTTTGGTTATTAATATTTAAAACAAGGCTGTCGGGGTGCTTTTTCAGAACATCAATTTTATACGATTTTCCTTGATACAGGACATGGTAAGTGCCATCACTATTAGCCACAATATCAAAATCTGTTTTGTTATCATTCAACAGATATTTGCCGTCTTTATTTTTTATTTCTATTTCGGGATGCCCGTTTACCGATACTTTGTACATGATGGTTTATTGTTCTAAGGATTTAAAATATTCTTTAACTTTTTCTTTGTAGTAGGGGTTTAAAGCCGGTGAAACTGAGCGAAGCAATTCCTGTCCTTTTTGTTGTTGTTTTAAATATTCCTGTAAGGATGGGGGCAGTTCACGTTTCACTTCCTTGCCTTCGTTGGATTTGCGTTCTTCATCTTGTTCCTGTTCTTTTTCGGCCCGCTCGTGGTCAAGCATTCGGGTAAGTATTTCCCGTTGACGGCGAAGGGTTTCTTCGGTTATTTTTTTATTTACAATATCTTTTTCCAAATCATCCATCATTTCCTGGGTTTTTTGCAGGTCCCCCAATTTTTTGCCATTGCCTTCTTTTTCTAACTGTTTTTGTAGGTCTCGCATCTTTTTTCTCAAGGCGGCTTGCTGTGCCGCCAGTTTGGCTAATTCTTTCGAGCCCGGTTTTCCTTTGCCATCTTTCATCATCCCTTCCATTTCCTTGCCCATTTTCTCCTGCATTTCCTTCATTTCCTTCATACTGGGTTTGCCTTTTTTTCCATTTTTTGGGTTTTTGCAGTTCGGGTTTGGTTTGGCATTCATATTTTCCTGCATTTGTTTTAGTACCTCACTAAGCATAAGGGCCAAATTATTCAGGCTGGTCATAATATATTGTTCATTCTTTACTAAGTTGGGTATATCTCTAAAACCAAGGTTTTCAAGGGCTTTGTCCATATTAATATTTACCAGTCCAATTTCTTTATTAATAAACGATTGAATTTCCAAAACCCGTTTGCTCAGTGCAAATAGAGAATCTTCAATAATTTTGGTATCGTCCCTTAATTTTTTTTGCTGCTGGGCAAGTTCCACAAACTTTGGGTTGTATCCTCCCACGGCTTTAAATTCTTTCATCAAACGTTCCTGATCTTTGGATACGGTAACCAGGTTTTCAAGAATTTGCCGCAGGGCATCATAATTTTCTTCCTGCTCTTCTTTTTCCATGGCAGTCATTTCCTCTTCCATTTTTTCTCCCATTTCTTTCATTTCATCGGCGGCTTTCTTTTGATGAGAGGCCGCTTTTTTATTTTGTTTTTTCTGGATATTTTCTTTGCTTTCCTTCTGTTCTTTATCTATCGCCTCCTCTTTTTCCTTGGTATCTTTAAGGTCGTTGGGTTGTTCCAGCTTTTCATTTTTTTCCTTTATTTCTTCCAGATTCTTTTTAATGTCTTCAAATTTTTTGTTAAGTTCTTCCTGTCTTTTTTCCAGTTCCTCGCTGCTTTGCTTATCGTTTTTGGTATCCTCGGCCAGTTTTTCCTGCTCTTTGCTAAGTTCATCCAACTTATCAATAGTTTCCTTCATTTTCTTTTCCAACTCCAATTGTTTAAACAATTCCAAAGCCCGTTCCATCTTCTTTTTAAGCTCCTTGTCGTTAAATTTAAACTTATCCATTTGCTCCTGCAATTCATCCTTTTGGTTGTTTTGCAGCAGTTCCTTCATTTTTTCGAGGAGTTTTTTCATGTCGTCATCCATCAGTTCCTCAAACAGTTTTTCCAGTTCGGCCTGCTTATCCAAAATATCCTGGTCAATATCTTTATACTCCGATTCCTTGCTGTTTTTGTCCTTATTTTTTTCCATCAGTTCCTTCATTTTTTCCTGAAGGTCTTTGTGCTTATCCAATAAATCCTGAACCTGTTTTTTCTCTTCCCAGTTCAGCGATTTTTTTTCCGTAAGTTTTTGTTGCAATTTTTTAATTTCATCTTCCAAAGCCTTGGTATCCTTAATGGCTTCGGCCATTTCGCCTTTGATGGCCTCATTGCTTTTTTCAGATTGTTTTTCTATTTGTTCAAGCGTTGGGGCGGCAAATAATCCATTGCTGGTGCGGGTAGCTTTGCTTCCATTTACCCCATCATTATCCCATATTTCAAAATAGTATTCAATTTTTTCGCCCGGTTTAATATCTAATCCGGTAATATCCCCCAGATAATAAAAATTTTGGGCACTTTGAACGGTATTTATTCCAATGATGGCGTTTTTTAAACCCTGTGTTTTTTTGGCAGGGTCCTCGGTTTCAAGAAATTTATAATGAAACATCAATTTATTAAAGCCATAATCATCTGTAATATCCCCTACAAAATATAAAATTTTCGAAT
>JBJXDS010000191.1:0-8906 GCA_046154525.1 Bacteroidia bacterium | reverse complement strand
CGATCTGTTTACCCAAACAACCAAAACCATTACTCCAATTATTACGACAATACGTTTCAGCATGGGGGCATTTCTATTGAGGAAATGCTGATTCCGCTGATAACGCTGGCGGCGAAATAGAATTTATAAAACGTTTATTCCTTTGAAAAACCTTGTATTTATTTTAATAATTTTTATTTCTGGAAATTCATTTTCTCAGAAAACGATTATTTCTACCACTAAAACAAATGTGTTTTATCAATGGCTTGAGAATCCTCTTCAGATTTCTGTAGAAAATCATTCCTGCGAAGAATTAATTGCGAAAGTTGATAAGGGCATTTTAAAAGGCTCAAAATGCGAGTATATTTATGTGACCGATAGTTCTAATATTACTAAAGTTAAAGTTACTATTGGTGTAAGAACTAAGAAAAAAGTGAAGTGGATAGATAGTATTGATATTAGAGTAAAAAGTCTGCCAGATCCAGAACCTTTGATTGGTAGTTTTAGTATCGATGATACAATTCCCAAAGCTGCCCTTTTAGCAAATATGCGAATTTGGCTTCCAATGATGGATAGTTGGGAACTCTATGGTAACTGTTTTAAGCAAGACATTATTTCATTTACAATTCGAGTTTTAAGAAATGATTCTACAATTTTTAGGGAAAGACATTACAATCCGAAAGGATTATGTAATACTAAAAATTTTCAGGTATTTGATTCTATTGAAGACTTTTATATTGTAGATAGTCAATTTTCTCGTGAAGCGTATAGCTATTTTGTTAATGAGAGCAAACAAGGGGATAGAGTAATTATTGAAAATATTGTTGCTCTACTTTACAGACAAGAGGAACGGCAATTGGAAAATAGGAGTTTTATTTTGTGGTAAGCAATTGCTTTTAAATTACATAAACCTTAATAGAAAAGAATTCAAAATGCCTAAACCTTATTACCTTATTCCAAAAAACAATAAGGTAATAAGGTCAAAATATAAATTGATATGGTTTTCTACAAAGGTTTTAATTCATAATCAAATTTCTCATATTTCTGTACTAAAAATCTCTGTACTAAAATAGTATTCCCCAAACTTCCCACAATACGATATATCCTGAGTTAATAATAGAAATTTGCATAATTTATGTCAACAAAACATACTGTTAAACAGCTCGAAGATATTGCATCGCAGGTAAGGCGCGATATTGTAAGAATGGTTCATGCCGTCCAATCAGGCCATCCGGGTGGCTCATTAGGATGTACCGATTTATTCGTGGCCCTTTATTTTGAGGTGATGGATTATCAGGCTAAGCCATTTAAAATGGATGGCAAGGGCGAGGATATTTTTATTTTGTCAAACGGGCATATTTCACCGGTTTTGTATAGCACCATGGCTCATGCTGGTATTTTTGAAGTAAAAGAGCTGGCAACTTTTCGAAAATTAAATTCCAGATTACAGGGACATCCTGCTACCCACGAACATTTGGAAGGAGTAAGAATTGCATCAGGCTCATTGGGTCAGGGACTTTCAGTATCTACCGGAATTGCCTTGAGCAAACGGATGAATAATGACTTAAAAACGGTGTATTGCTTAATGGGCGATGGCGAATTGCAAGAAGGACAAAACTGGGAGGCCATTATGTTTGCAGCCCACAATCAGGTTGATAATTTGATAGCCATTGTAGATTTTAACGGGCAACAAATAGATGGAAGTACGGCCAATATCATGGGCTTTACCGAAGTTAAAAATAAATTTGAAGCCTTTGGCTGGCTTACCATGGACATGAATGGAAACGATATGGAAAATGTGTTGGAAGTATTAGCCAAAGCCAAATCAATGGCAGGACAAGGCAAACCGGTAATGATAAAAATGATAACCGAAATGGGAGCGGGGGTAGATTTTATGATGGGGAGCCACGAATGGCATGGTATAGCGCCAAATAATGAACAATTAGAAAAGGCTTTGGCACAATTACCTGAAACATTAGGGGATTATTAAACAGTTGTCTGAATCATGGATTATAAATATTTACGGATTGCTAAGATTTAAGATAAAAAAGTCATTTAAATCAAAATATTCCGATTAATCAGCGGTTCAGACATTTTGGACAATAGAAGCATAACTTTTTCGTATTACTATTTACAAAGGTTTAATATTTGTAAGCAGGTATTTAAAAAGAAATAATTTGATAAACAAAGCATTATCTATAACTAGATCCATAATTCTAAGCCTCTTACTTGTGCTAATCGGTTTGCTTGGGACAGATACATTCGCTCAGCAACCCAACAAAACACGTATTTTATTTTTATTAGATGCCAGTGGCAGTATGTATGCCGAAATGGGAAAAGACATACGAATGAATGTGGCCAAAAGGCTGCTATCAAAAATGGTGGATAGCCTGCGTTACACTCCTAATTTAGAAATTGCATTGAGGGTTTACGGACACACCTCCACCAAGGACAAACAAAACTGCCGCGATACAAAATTGGAAATCCCGTTTGGTAAAACTAATCATGATGCCATGAAGGATAAGTTGCGATCCATAAAACCTTTAGGTACAACCTTAATAGCATATTCATTGCAAGAGTCGGCGTTTGATTTTCCTCAGGATGCCCGATGCCGTAATGTTATTATTTTAATAACTGATGGACTAGAGGAGTGTAACGGCGACCCCTGTGCTGTTTCGGAAGCACTACAACGAAGAGGCGTGATTTTAAGGCCCTTTATTATAGGGGTGGGCCTGGATAAGGAATTTGGAAAACAGTTTGAATGCATAGGCCGTTTTTTTGACGCCACTACGGAAGAAGGGTTTGATGATGTTTTAAAGGTTGTAATTTCACAAGCCATTAATAATACAACGTTGCAGGTAAATTTATTAGACCTGAATGGCCGTGCATTGGAAACCGATGTGAACATGACTTTTTATGACCATCATAGTGGCCGAATGACCGATAATTTTGTACATACGCTTAACAATAGAGGAGTGCCTGATACGATTAATCTGGATCCGGTGAACCGCTATGATATTGTTGTGCATACCCTGCCTCCGGTAAAAAAAGAAAATGTGGAAATAGTGGCCGGACGTCATAATATTGTGGCCATAGAAGCCCCTCAGGGTGGTCTTAAACTTCGCGTAAATGGCGTAACCAATTATAATCGGTTACAATGCATTATTAAAAAAGCCGGAACCCATGATGTAGTAAATGTCCAGGATTTTAACACTGCTGAAAAATATTTGGTAGGTAAATATGATGTTGAGATTTTGAGCACCCCTAGGATTTATGAACAAAACGTCAGTGTGAACCAAAGCACCGTAATGTTGGTAGAAATAGACCAACCTGGTAAATTAAATTTTTACACCCAATTAGGAGTAGTAGGTGCCATTTATAAATTTAATGCAAAAACCAACAAACTTGAATGGGTTATAAATTTAAGCAATGCCACCGGTTCACAAATATTGGTAATGCAACCCGGTAAGTATAAATTGATATGCCGTGCTAATACGGATAAAAGAATAATAGCAACAAAACGTTTGGATTTTGAAATTAAATCGGGGGTGGTTACCCCGATGAATGTACTTTAAGAATAATTAAAAATGGTTAAAATAGATATACTCGATCAAAAGGATACTCGTTCAGGATTTGGGGCAGGTTTGCTTGAATTAGGAAGGACCAATCCAAATGTAGTAGGCCTGTGTGCCGACCTTACCGGGTCTTTAAAAATGGATGCGTTTAAGAAGGAATTTCCTGACCGATTTATACAAACTGGAATTGCTGAAGCCAACATGATTGGGATGGCAGCCGGTTTAGCTACAGGCGGTAAAATTCCTTTTACAGGAACTTTTGCTAATTTTAGTACAGGCCGGGTTTATGACCAAATCCGTCAATCGGTAGCCTACTCCGGTAAAAATGTAAAAATTTGTGCTTCACATGCCGGGGTTACCTTAGGGGAAGACGGAGCGACACACCAAATATTGGAAGATATTGGATTAATGAAAATGCTGCCCGGAATGGTGGTCATAAATCCTTGTGATTATAACCAAACAAAAGCGGCTACCATTGCCATTGCCGATTATGTAGGACCGGTTTATTTACGATTTGGCCGCCCTAAGTGGCCTGTATTTACAGATCCAAATCAAAAATTTGAAATAGGAAAAGCCTGGCATATCAATCATGGCAGTGCAGTTTCTATTTTTTGCACAGGGCATCTGGTTTGGAAAGCCATTAAAGCAGGAGAAATTCTTTCTGAAATGGGTATTGAGGCCGATATTATAAATATTCATACCATAAAACCTTTGGATAATGAAGCTGTGTTGGCTTCTGTTGCCAAAACCGGTTGTGCCGTTACAGCCGAAGAACACCAGATGAACGGCGGCCTGGGCGACAGTATTTGTCAGTTATTAGCCCGTAATAATCCCAAGCCTGTAGAAATGGTAGCCGTAAACGACAGTTTTGGAGAAAGTGGAACACCTGATGAATTATTGGTTAAATATGGCTTGGATACGGTAAATATTGTGGAGGCTGTGAAACGGGTGATAGGGAGGAAGTGAAATTTTACAGCTTTTAAATAGTTGTCAAATCTTTAATTAATCATATCCGCTATCCTCTCCGCCGTAATCCCCGACAAAGCAACACCCATTCCACCCATTCTTACACCTGCAATCACATTGGGTGAAACTCGTTCAATAATAGGAAGTTTATCTTTGCCAAATGCCATGATACCTGCCCATCGGCAGTCAATTTCATAAGCAGTATTTGGAATTATTAGATTTTTTAAATATTGGTCTAAACTATTTTGAATTTCATTGTTCAGTTTTATTTCCGTTGTTTTTTCTAGTTCTATGTTTTCGTTTCGGCCCCCGCCAAAAATAATGCGGTTGCCATAATTGCGGAAATAATAATACCCCTGACGAAAATGAAAAATGCCTTCAAATTTTAAACCTGATATTGGTTTGGTGGCTAATATTTGCCCTCGTCCGGGTATCACATCCATGTTTGGAAAAAACTGTTTTGAAAACGCATTGGTGCTAAATATTAATGTTTGGCATTTAAACGTAGGGGTTTCATTTAATAAATTATGTTTAGCTACAATTTCACAGCCCTTGCCGGTATCATTAAAATTTAAAACCTCCATACCGTTCATGATAATTACCCCAAGGCTGGCTGTATATTGCCAAAGGTTATACATCAATAAACCCGAATCTATCTGGCCCTCGCAACTATTGGTTATAAACTGGCTTATATTTTTTGGGTTAAAACCAAACTCTGTAACTTTGGAAATATCGTTTTTAAAAACTTCATTTTTTAAAATTGGGTAAAGGTTTTTATTCATTTCTGCCAACTCTTCCAACTCAAAGGGTTCATCATCAAATAAAATTTCACCGCCTCCGGTGGCCTTATACCCCATATTTGAAAACCCTAACCGCTTTTTGTGAATTTCCATTCCCTTCACCCTCCATTCAATTAGTTGTAGGGCCTTATCCAAGCCATTTTGAATTATGTCATCGCGTATTTCTGCAAAACTACCAAAGCAAGCAAAGCCCGCATTGCGGGTGCTGGCACCTAAGGGCCAACTACCTCGTTCTAAAATTAAAACTGATTTTTGGGGATGTTTTTCCTTTATGGCACAAGCGGCTGAAAGCCCATTGATACCTGCTCCTACAATTACTATGTCATAGCCTAAAAAACTGTTCTTTTCCCAAAAACTTAACATCTGGTTTTAAAAAACAATTCCAAAGCAAAGGCCTGTTATTGGTTTTATGCCTACATCAAAACCATACGTGGTGGTATTGCTTCCGGTATTAATGGTGAAACTTTGGGTTGGGGTAGTTTGTGTAAAATTTTCGGTCGAAATTTTTATATTATTTTCCTGATAGGCTACAACAAATTTGGCTTCTATGGATGCATAAAACTTTTCATCCCAAAAATAGCTAATCCCCAAAGGAACGCCAACACCCATGGTTTTTAGTTTATTTTGTGACACAGTTTTAATAGTGAAAGTTTGGTTTGTACTGCCTGATATGGTGCTTCCTGTACCAGATCCCGATCTTTTAAAATCTTTATACATATAAATAAAATCAATACCATAAAAATATTTAAAAGCTGAATTATTAATAGTTTGGTTCTTTTGAAAACCGAACATAAATCCAATGGTATTGTTTTTGGCGGGCTCGTATGTAAAAACCGTATCTCTTGTTGTTAAAAAAGTGGTTTGTTGTTGTTTGAAAAAACCATTTCGATTTTCATTGGTTATACGGCTGTCATATGCCAATTGAACTCTTAATTGAAAGTCATTAATTTTGTATCGATATATAAAAGAAGGGGCCACCGTTGCCTGATTTTTTACAAAAAGACCGGCTGCATTAATTCCAAATTCTTGTTTTTTTTCATCTTGGGCATGGGAGGAACAATACATTAAAAGCAGGAAGGTGAAAAGAGTTAGGTTTTTCATTTTTTAATTTTATGAGTGGTTATTTTTTTTAAAAAAACATTCCAAGGCAAATGCCTGTAATTGGTTTTAGCCCAAAATCAATACCTGCCGAATTATTTTTACTTTCAGTTTTTACCGTTACATCTTGCCCAAATTGATTTTGATTGGTTTCGTTAAACATGTACTCATTAGTTTTTTGATAAGCAATTACAAATTTGGTTTCGAGCGAAGTATAAAACCGCTTACCAAATTTATAGGTAATACCTATTGGCATACCAATTCCAATCGTATGGGCCTTAGTTTTAGATTCTACTTTTAGGGTCATGCGGGTTTTGGTGGTATCAAATCCACCATTGCTAAAAGCCACCGTTCCTGCGCCTTTTTGATAAAAATCTTTTATCAAATACATAAAGTCTAACCCATAATACCATGAAAACGATGTGTTATCAATCTGATTATTCTTTTGAAAACCGGCCATCAATCCATATTTAATATTTTTACCGGGTTCAAATTTTATAATTGTATCCTGACTAAAACTACCAAACGATCCACCATTACCAAATTTAGAATCTCGATCATTACTATTTAACTTGCCATCAAGCGATACCTGAAAACGCAGTTGAACACCCTTAAACTTATATCTGTATAATATGGATGGGGCCACAGTGGCCTGATTTTTAATAAAAACACCGGCCAAATTCAAACCCAAATCCTGGTTCATTTCTTTTTGGGCAAAACCATTTATCCATCCTGTAATAAATACAATTGCTAATATTTTTTTCATACTTATACTTGCTTTAGTGCCTTGTTAATATAATCCAAAATTTCTTTTCTACCATCTCCTTTTTCGGCAGATGAGAGAAAATAAGTAGGTAAATTTTCCCATGTTTTTTTTAATTCATTACTCAAAGCCTCTACCGAATTTTTTACTGCCTTTCCTTTGTCCTTATCTATTTTAGTATAAATTAAACAAATGGGAATGCCTGAGCTTCCGCATTTATTAATAAATTCAACATCAATTTTTTGTGGTTCCAGTCGGCTATCAATTAGTACGAATAAACAATAAAGATTTTCACGTTTTACAATATAGTTTGTAATAAGGCTGTCAAACTGTTTCTTATCGCCCTTAGATGCCCGTGCATAGCCATATCCGGGTAAGTCAACCAAATACCATTTTTCATTTATTAAAAATTGATTAATGAGCTTTGTTTTGCCCGGGGTAGAAGATGTTTTGGCCAAATATTTATTATTGCAAAGCATGTTAATTAAGGAGGATTTACCAACATTACTGCGTCCTATAAATGCAAACTCAGGCTTCAGGTCCTGCTGCATTTGAACATACTCCCCATACGATTTTAAAAACTTAGCTAACTGCACTTCCATATCGTTTCCAAAGCTATGTCAATAGCAGTATATTTGCAACCTCCAATGGAAGTAAAACCCGACATACAATCTGCCGAGTCTAAAAAAACACAGGTAGAACATATGTTCGATTCTATAAGTCCAAAATACGACTTTCTAAATCATACCTTATCGCTTGGTATCGACAAAATTTGGAGAAGGAAAACTATTGATAAACTAAAGGCAATAAACCCAAAAAAAATATTGGATGTGGCCACCGGAACTGGTGATTTGGCTATTGAGGCGCTTAGGTTGAATCCAGATCAAATAATTGGTATTGATATATCGGAAGGCATGATGGCCGTAGGCCGTGAAAAAATTAAAAAAGCCGGAATATCCAAAATTTGGCTGGAAAAAGGTGATTCCGAAAATTTAAAATACAGTGACAATGAATTTGATGCAGTAACCGTAGCCTTTGGGGTCCGTAATTTTGAGAACCTGGAAAAGGGGCTGAAAGAAATGAACCGTGTGTTAAGAGTAGGAGGAATTACAGCCATACTAGAATTTTCAAAACCAGTTTCATTCCCATTTAAACAAGGGTATAATTTTTATTTTAGTAATGTATTGCCTTTTGTCGGTAAGTTGTTTTCAAAAAATAGTAAAGCCTACACCTATTTGCCTAAGTCGGTAAGTGCTTTTCCTGACGGAAATGATTTTATAAAAATAATGACAAGATGCGGATATTTGGATTGTAAAGAAAAACGTTTTATGTTTGGCATTTGTACCTTATACACGGCCAGTAAATAATGAGAATGACACGGATTATAATTTTATTCATCACTGTTTTTGTTGGTAGGTCGGCCGTGGCCCAAATGAACGACCCCTTGTATGACCTTAATCAAAAAGTGCATTTTGGGTTTTCAGTAATAGGTACGTATGGTAAAATGAAATTTTCAAGAAGCCGCGATTTTTTTACAATCGGAAACGATACCATTAATAATATTACAACAACTAATTTTCCTGGCCTTGGAGTTGGGGGAATTATGAATTATCACCTTAATGAGTTTTGGGATTTACGAACCATGGTTATTGTACAAGTAATGTCGCAACGAAACCTTACATACCACTACAAAGGTGGGGCAAAAAAAACAGCCATGTTACAATC
>JBJXDS010000190.1:0-16547 GCA_046154525.1 Bacteroidia bacterium | reverse complement strand
TGATAGTAAAACAGATATTGATTTTTTAAAAGAAAAATGCCTTCAAAATATTCAAAATTTTCCCGACCGCTCGGTGTTTGATGATTTATTTATCTGGACATTTGTTCAAAATCGGGATTTTGAAGGGGCCTTTCGTCAAAGCTTAGCTATAGATAAACGTGAAAAAGGCGAAGGTCGTAGGTTGATAGAGCTGGCTGAAATTTGTTTGAGTAATCAGGATTTTGAAACGGCGGTAAATTGTTTTAAAAATGTGATTAACTATGGCGAAACGGGTATTTATTATGCCAGTGCCAATTATGGTATAATGGATGTAAAATACCAGATAATTGTATCAGGTATTGACGATAGTCCCGAATATGTTAACGCGACTGTAGATGAATTCAATCAGTTTTTGGCTAAGTTTGGCAAAACAAGCAACACCTCACTTTATGTAAAGGAGCTGGCCGATTTGTACATGTTTTATCAGCATGATATTAATAAAGCCATTGCTTTTTTAGAGGAGATAAATACCATTCCTGGTGTTCAACCCCGCTTTGCTGCTGAGTCTAAACTTCAGTTGGCCGATGCTTTTTTGGTAAGTGGTGATATTTGGGAAGCCCAATTGTTATATAGCCAGGTGGATAAAGATTTTAAAGAAGACCCTTTAGGTCAGGAGGCTAAATTTAGAAATGCCCGCCTGTCGTATTTCAATGCCGATTTTGATTGGGCCAAAGAACAATTGGATATTTTAAAAACTGCTACTTCTCAATTAATATCCAACGATGCCATTGAACTGAGCCTGATGATTCAGGAAAATACAGGACTAGATAGTACGACGGATGCTTTGGAAGAATTTGCAAAAGCCGATCTCTTTATTTTTCAAAATAATTTGGACAAGGCTTTGGAAATTATAAACCTGTTTCCTTTTAAATTTCCCAAGCACGATTTGGATGATGACATTTTGTTTGCCAAAGCCCGTATAATGGAGAAAAAACGAAACCTACCTGAGGCTATCAAATTTTATGAAGCAGTGGTTTCCTTGCATGGTTTTGATATTTTGGCCGATAATGCTTTGTACAATTTGGCCCGCATTTATGATTTTAAACTGAAAGACAAACAAAAAGCCAAAGACACTTACGAAAAACTAATTTTTAATTATAACAGCAGCCTCTTTTCTGTAGAAGCTCGCAAACGGCAAAAGATTTTGAAGGATGAACTAGGAAGTTAATTCAATTAGGAATTAAAAATCAGGAATTAGGAATTTCCTCCGGTTAATTATTCTCTAAAACACCATCTCTACCCTTGCCAAAAAATTAGTGCCGGCTTGCGGATACACAAAATTAAAATCCTTGCGTGAGTTGTTGATAATACCGCTGTATGAATATCCATTGGAAGAATAAGCCTGATTGCCAATATTATTTATCATCAAAGCGATATTGCAGTTTTTAAAACCCTTAAACGGAAGGTTGTATTGTAGAATCATATCGTTGATTAGGTAAGGTTCAAGACTGCGGCTTTCGGTTTGAGTATTATCGAGGAATTGACGGCTTACATATTTGTTGAGGAAAAGAACGGTTAAATCTTTGGTAGCCTTTACTGTAAATTGTGAACCTATAATACGGTTGGGCGATAGAGCCAAATCTGTATTTTCCCATTCATAGGTTTTTTGCCCTCCATTGGTCCAATCATCCACATACTCGGTAAATTTTTCAATTTTATTTTGGCTAATAGTAATATTAAAACCCCAGTTTATCCAGGTGGCAATATCTACCGAAGCCTCAATTTCCAGTCCGGCACGGTAGCTTTTGGGGATATTGATTCTTGAATAGCCACCTACATCATTAATTTTGCCCGATAGGGCCAATTGGTTTTTATAACCCATATAATATCCGGTAAATGTATATTTCCAATCGCGATAATTGCTTTTAAAGGCTGCTTCCACATTATTCATAAACTCAGGTTTGGGTTGATTGCCTGCACTGGAGTTTATGAAATCATCTCTCACGGGTTCGCGGCTAGCACGGCCATACGTTAAATACATAAATTGATTGCTTTTGGGCTGAAATTGTATCCCGGCTTTGGGATTAAAAAAGAAATAACTTGTACTTTGATGTCCGGGCGGGATGTAAAATGCTCCAGTGCTTGATGGCCCAAACCACGAGTAGCCAACCTGCCTAACCTGCATATCGGTAAAGGCAGAAAGTTCTTTGGTAAATTTATGTTGAACTTTCCAATACATGTTGGCATCGGTTTTACGGCTGTCGTTGTCATAATAGTTAAATGTTCCTTTTTCCATATCCATAAATTCGTGCCATATAACCTTTCCAAAATGGTTACCATTATAAACATTCACGGCTCCACCAATGGTTTGGTCAGTTCGTACTCCATTTTTATTGTATGAAAAAACCACTCCTGCAAAATTATTATCCAGCCATCGCTGCCGTATTAAATTGGCCTGATAACGATGGATGCCATAAAATACAACCGGGGTATCCATGTAATTTGCCAAGTTGGTTTTGGTTTCAAAATTTTCATAATACCCTTTGCCCAGGGTGCCATGTAATACCACATTAAAGGTTTGATTTTTTCTCAAACTCCGGTTATACACCACCTGAAAATGGCTTTGTTTGTAATTATCGGATTCGTTTTTATAGGTGTAATAATTATATTTATTGGGGTCGCCTTGCCGCAGTTGAGCTGATCTGGTGCTATCGTACCATAAAAAATTTATTAAAGAATCTACTTCCGAGGAATCGTTGTAGAATTTAACCATAGGAACACCATTCCATGCCTGATAGGTTTTTTCGCTGCCGCTAAACACTACTACCTGAAACAGGCTTTTGGCAGTTTTATGTCCTGTGCTAAACGACCATGCCTGCAAATCGGAAGCTGCCCGGTCAATGTATCCATCGCTATGAATCCACGACATACGGCCTTCGGCATACCAATTATTTTTCATTCGTCCGGTTCCTAATTTTACCGATTGACGATTGGTATTAAAACTTCCCATGGAAGCACTTATTTTGGTAAATGGTGTTTCCGAAAATTTATCGGTTTTAATATTGATGCTGGCCCCAAAAGCACCGGCTCCGTTGGTACTTGTTCCAACCCCGCGTTGCACCTGAATGTTTTCCACCCCGCTTGAAAAATCGGGCATGTTTACCCAAAACACTCCCTGCGACTCTGCATCATTTAGCGGAACGCCATTAACCGTGACATTTATCCGGGTAGGGTCTATTCCCCTTATTCGAATTCCGGTATAGCCAATGCCCGCCCCGGCATCGCTGGTGGTTACGGTAGATGGTGTGCCTTGTAAAAGGATGGGCAAATCCTGCCCAAAATTACGGGCGGCTATTTCTTTTTTAGTAACTTGGGTAAAGGTGGCAGTATTTAAAATGCCTGTTCGGGTGGCAGTTACAGTTACTTCTTCGCCGTCATATACCAATGGTTTTAAAAATATATCTAATTTAAGGGGTGCATTTGCCAAGGTGGTAAAAATGGGTTTATACCCGTCTTTTGAGATTAATAAATTAAAACTGGTGTTGGTTTGCAAGGCAATAGTGGCCACTCCTGTTTCATCCGTTATGGCCGTAATGGATTTAAAATTTCGGGATAAAAAATTAATTTCAATTTTTGCCCCTTCGAGTTTTGACGAATCGGATAAATCATAAATTGAAACCATGGTATTAGTTTGTCCTAATGCATTTAATTCATTAAGGATTAAAAATAGAAATAATAGTTTTTTCATTAATAATGTTTTTTTAAAAATATCTTTTGAAGAAGTGCAAGGCCCAATCAACAGCCTTTATTTTCCCTTCGCCGGCATTACCCGTATCAGGTTCAATGGGTATAATCTCAGCCTTAAATTTTATTAAAGCACCCCTTAAAAAGATGGGACAAAAGTAGGAGAAAGTTGGATATTATTTTTAAAAAATGTGGTTTAGGAATTTCATTTTGAAAATCAAAAAACGATGTACAAACAAAGAGCTCCCATAATGGCTTCCTTTTTGTCCTCGTCTGAGCCTTCATTTCCTATTTTATTCATTTCCTTTATTTTTTTGGTATCGATAACTATGAGCCCGGTAAAAATTAAAACACCCACAAAACTGCATATATAATAAAACATAGAACTATCCATTAAATAATTTGCAACCGCCGCTATTAATAAACCAACCAATGCCATAATAAGTATCCGGCTAAAACTTGTCAAATCGGTTTTTGTAAAGTAACCAAGAATACTCATGGCCGCAAAGGTGGCCCCAATTATAAAAAAAATAGGTGCTATGGTTTCGCCAAAAGCTATTACCATAAAAATGGCTGAGAAAACTACACCTGTAACAATAGAATAAAATAAAAACGACCCTACCGCAACATTGGCCGACATAGTATCAATGCGTTTGGTAAGAAAAATAACGACGCCAATTTGCAATCCGAGTAATAGCCAAAAACCATAACTATTATCAAAAATCATAGAAACAACACTTGAATTTTGGTTAGTAAAGTAAGCCACCAAACCAGATATGGTCAATCCCAAAGCCATCCACCCATAAACTTTGGTAATAAAATGAGCTTGTTCAATGCTAATTTGTTCGGAATTTATAATTTCATCCTTTTCCATTATTAATTTATTAAGGATGCAAAATACTAAGAAGTTTTGAATTGAAGCAATGATTTTTCAAAACATAAATTTAAAAAAAATTGAAACCGATTGAACTACAAAAAATGATTGGCCAAATTAGCCAATTCACTTCGTTCTCCTTTTTCCAATGTGATATGGGCATAAAGGGGCGAATTCTTTACCCTGTCAATTAAATAGGAAAGCCCGTTAGATTGTGCATCAAGGTAGGGTGTATCTATCTGGTAAATATCGCCTGTAAAAACCACTTTGGTTCCTTCTCCTGCTCGGGTAATAATTGTCTTCACCTCAAGCGGGGTAAGGTTTTGGGCTTCATCTACAATAAAAATAATATTGGAAAGGCTCCGTCCACGGATATAGGCCAACGGCGTAACCATTATTTTTTCTGACTGAACCATTTCAGTTATTTTAGAATACTCCTTGTCTCTTTCCTTCCATTGGTTTTGAATAAATTTCAGGTTATCCCACAAGGGCTCCATATATGGATTAATTTTAGATTTAATATCGCCAGGTAAATACCCAATATCTTTATTTCCTAAAGCAATTATAGGCCGGGCCAAAAATATTTGGGTGTAATTAGCTTTTTGTTCCAATGCTGCAGCGAGGGCAATCAGGGTTTTCCCTGTCCCGGCCACCCCCTGAATAGTAACAAGGGAAATATCAGGATTAAGAACTGCGTGCATAGCAAAAGTTTGTTCGGCATTTCGGGGCTTTATGCCATGCGAATTAATTTTATCTATCCGTTCAATTCGTCCATTTGAAATATTGAAGAAGGCCAGAATAGAATTTTTTTCATTTTGCAACGTGAAATAATGATTTGCAGCTGGTATTTGCTTAAAAATAGTTTTATACGGGACGAAGCCCTTGGAATACAATTGTTCCATAACGATGGCTTTCACCTTATGAACGATGGAATGCCCTGTATAAAGTTTATCAAGATTTTTAATTTTTCCAGTTTCGTAATCGGCAGCAAATAAGTTTAACGATTTAGCCTTTAACCGGAGGTTCACATCCTTGGTAACCAAAATAACTTTTCGGTCGGGCTCCTCAAATTGAATCGACATGGCGGCATTCAAAATCCGGTGGTCGGCCTTTTTTTCATCAAAAACAACCTCGGCATCCACGGGAGGTTTGCCCTGCATTATCACTTTAAATTTTCCCCGGTCGGGGCCATTAATGCTTAGCCATTCGGTCAAGATATTTTCTTTCGAAAGTTTATCAATAAAGCGTATAAATTCCCTTGCCTGAAAATTAATGGTATCATTCCCTACCTTGAAATGATCCAATTCTTCTAAAACTGTAATTGGGATGGCTACGTCATGCTCCTGAAAGTTTCGGATGGCATTGTTGTCGAATAAAATAACTGAAGTGTCAATAACATAAATTCTTCTGAGGTCGGGTTCGGTTTTTGGCATTTAGTAAAATCTCACACAAAGAATAGTATTGTGTGTTAAGCCAATTTTAATATAAAATGTTTTTAAAAAACCTTATCCTTAATGAAATGTTATTAGCCTGATAATTTCAAAAATAATAGACATTGGAAAAACTACCCATTCTAAATCTATCAGGTAATAAATAATAATGCAGAGTTAATTCTCATAATTTATTAAAATTTGTAGCTTGCGAAATATTTAATAATTCCATTGGCAAAACAGAAATTACAAATAATAGGCACCACCGATTGTATTGACTTTATAGATGTGGATATTGAAAACCTTCCATGCAAAATAGATACAGGAGCGGCTATTTCAGCCATTCATGCTGATAGGATACGATTAATTGAAAAAGATGGAATAGACTATTTATCGTTCAAACTGTTAGATAAAAAACATCCCAACTTTAATAACAAGGAAATACTGACCTCCGACTTCAAGGAAAAACGAATTAAAAACAGTTTCGGTGAAGCCGAAAACCGATATTTGGTGAAATTAAAAATACGGGTATTTGATAAAATATATAATTCATCATTCACTCTCACCAACCGTAAGCAAATGACCTTCCCGGTTTTATTGGGCAAAAAATTTTTGAAAGGAAATTTTATTGTAGATGTTTCCCAACAAAATCTTTCATTTAAAAGCAAAAAAATTACGCTATGAACATTGGTATATTATCCCGCAATGGAAACTTGGTTTCTACAAAACGACTTTTAGAGGCGGCTATAGAAAGAGGGCATCATGCTAAAGTTATAAATTTTACAAAATGTTATGTGGCCATTGAGCATTTCAATTCCAAAATATTTTTGGGCGACCATGAATTAGAGCCTTTGGATGCTGTTATCCCAAGAATTGGGGCATCAGTTACGTTTTATGGGGCCAATATTATAAGGCAGTTTGAAGTAAAAAAAATCTTTACCACCACTACTTCGGTAGGTTTGATGCGAAGCCGGGATAAATTACGGAGCTTGCAAATTTTGGCAAGTGCTGATGTAAATATACCTAAAACAGCGTTTGCCAGATATCCGGGAGATATTAAAAATTTAATAAAAATAGTGGGAGGGGCTCCTTTGGTTGTAAAACTATTGGAAAGCACCCAAGGCAAAGGGGTGGTTTTGGCCGAAACGGCCAAAGCTGCCGAATCAGTTATTGAGGCTTTTTATGATTTAGATGAAAATATTATTGTTCAGGAATTTATAAAAGAAGCCAAAGCCGAAGATATAAGAGCCTTTGTGGTGGATGGCGAAGTAGTGGGAGCGATGAAACGAAAAGGGGTAGAAGGGGAATTTAGAAGCAATCTACACAAAGGCGGAACTGCATCGTTAGTTGAACTAACAAAAGATGAAATAAATGCTGCCTTAAAAGCTGCAAAGGCTATGAATCTGGGAGTGGCAGGAGTTGATATTTTACGAAGTGAACGAGGCCCTTTGGTGATTGAGGTAAATTCGTCACCGGGATTGGAAGGGATAGAAAAAGCCACAGGAAAAGATATAGCCGGAAAAATAATAGAATACGTGGAACGGAATTACAAAAAAGGCGAGCCGGATTTGAAACAAGGATAGGACTGCAGGGCTGTAATGCTGAGGAACGAAGCATCTTTTTCAGATTGGGATAGGAGATGCTTCGATGCTCAGTATTACAAAAAAACATAGAACACAGAACTTAAAACATAGAACTTTTTAAAAACATGTCACATTTAAACGAAAACTACCGCAAGTTTTTTATGGAACTTGCCCCCAACAACACCTCCGAATGGTTTAACGAAAACCGCAAGCGGTATGAAAAAGATGTAAAAGTCCCTTTTCAAAGTTTGGTTTCGGACCTCATTATTCAATTGGCCAAAATTGACAAGGCTCTGGAAGGAACCAAAGCATCGGATTGTATTTTTAGGATAAACCGCGATATCCGGTTTAGCAAAGATAAAACTCCTTACAAAGTAAGCATGTCGGCAGCCATAGCCCCTGGGGGACGAAAAAATATGACTTATCCTGGCTTTTATTTTGAAGCCACACCCGAAGGAATTACTATGTATGGTGGAGTGTATATGGCCGAAAAACCACAGTTGGATGCCATACGGAATTTGATCGCCAATAATCTTAAACAATTTGAAACCTTGATTACTGAACCCAATTTTAAAAAGGAATACGGTGGCGAAATATTGGGTGAAAAACAGGTGAGACTTGCACCGGAGCTAAAGGAAGCTGCCGAAAAGCAACCCCTAATTTTTAACAAACAGTTTTATTACAAGGCATCATTAGATGAAACGTATTTAACAAAAGAAAATCTTACGGAAATTTTATGTGGCTATTTTATAACAGCCCAGCCTGTAAGCCAATTTCTTTGCAAGGTGCTTTAATATTTTTAACCCATGATAGATCAAAAACAATCCAACAGTATTTCAAAAGTGATAGGGGTTGTTTTTATTCTTTTTGGGTTTTGCATGCTGTGTATTGGTATCCCATTATTGATGGCACCCAACAAAGGCGAGTTTGAAAATACCCTAACTGTTTTATCTTTACTAAGCGGGTTACTGATGCTATTGGGCGGTTATCAAAATATAAAAAAAGGCAAGGAAAAAGATAAGGCTGTGAATGATTATGAAAATCAAATACGTGAGCAAGTGAATGCTATTAAAAATAAAGTGCAGCAGAGCAACAGCCCTTATGAAGCAAAAGATACTGACGTTTACACCCCTGATATTATTGCCACGTGGAATTATACCAAAGACGAGTGGAAACTGATGATAAAAAAGGAAACAACCCGTCGATTAAAGGAGGGAATTTGGGTAACGCTGCTTATAGGGCTTTTAGGAGGTTGGATACTGAGACGTTCAGAAGGAATTACTTTTTTAACCGGCTTTATTATTTCTTTAGCGGTGGGCATTATTGTTTCGCTTCTTAAAGTGCTCCTTTCAAATAATCTTTTTAATCTGAGGAAAAGAAACAGCATTATTATAACAACAAATGCCTTAATAATTAATGGAAAATTCAAAACAGTGAGTGACATGGATATTCATTTAGAATACGTGAAACCGGTAAAAATAAATGAGGATAATTTTATTGAATTTTCCCTGCAATGGATGACGCGGCGAGGGGTTACAAATGATCAAATGCGAATTTATGTACCCAGGATTTATGAAAAAGATATTCAAAAGATATTGGATTATTATACTGCCAAAGGGGTTAGAACATGGTAGCAGAGTTACTGCCCAAATAATTCTAAAAAACCATTTTGGTTTTAAAGTTAAAAAGTATAGTTTTGCACTCCTTTTAAAAAAATAACAAACGATGAAACGGACATTCCAACCATCCAATAGAAAACGCAGGAATAAGCACGGTTTTAAATCGCGCATGGCTACAAAAAACGGCCGCAAAATAATAGCTGCCCGTCGTGCTAAAGGCCGCCACAAACTTACCGTTTCTGACGAAGGTCGTCATAAATTTCAATAACATTTAATAGCCATTGGCTGATGGCAGGGTTATACACGTTATCAAAAAACGAAAGGTTAACCAGCCGCAAGCTGATTGATAAAATCTTTAAACGAGAGGGTGAGCTGATTTCAAAGTTTCCCCTCTCTTTTATTTTTTTGGAACACCCCAATACCGAAAATGTCCCAGTTCAAATTTTATTTTCGGTGCCGGCCAAAAAAATAAAAAAAGCCCACGACCGTAACCGCATTAAGCGATTGATGAAAGAAAGTTACCGGTTACAAAAACCTGGTCTTTACGAAGCTATTAATAAAACAGAGGATCGGCAGTATGTTTGCTGCCTCATGTATAACAACGCAAGCATGGTGGAGCACCCTGAAATTGATGAAAAAGTTAAAATTTTAATAAATGAGTTTATTAAAAAAATTTCTTAAACTTTTGGCCTACCCTTTTTTGTGGTTGATATGGTTTTATCAAAAAGCTATTTCGCCCTGGCTACCTTCATCGTGCCGCTACACACCTACCTGTTCGCAATATGCCAAAGAAGCACTTTTAAAATATGGAATTTTTAAAGGAAGCTGGCTGGCTGCCAAACGTATTATAAGCTGCAATCCCTGGGGAGGGCATGGTCATGATCCTGTACCTTAAGCGATTATTTTTTTTATTCTGACTTTTTTTTAAGACAACCCGTTTCTTAATTTTTAAAAAATTGTGTGATAAAGGAAATTATAAACTGTAATTTCGCAACTTTAATATATTTATAAACTTAATTTTTTTATCCAATGAACACAGGAACAGTAAAATTTTTTAACGCGTCAAAAGGCTATGGCTTTATTAAAAACAATGACAATGGCCAGGAAGTATTTGTGCACGTAACCGGTCTTATCGACCAAATTTCTCAAGACGACCAGGTAACCTACGATGTAGAAGTGGGCAAAAAAGGTCCTTCAGCCGTAAACGTAAAAAGAGCTTAAGATTATTTTATCTCGCCAATGGCGGGCCCAATAATATGGATGGCTAAAGCCCTGTTTGATTCCAATCAAACAGGGCTTCTACTTTTTAGGGAGGGTTATATTTACTCCCCTAAATAAACTATTGGGGCCCAGTAATAAGGATGGTTGAAGCCGGGCATTCGGCTAACTGCTATTTGTGCATCCTGTAAAGCATCACGTTTATTTGGGTTGGTTATTAAATTTTCAAAAAATTTTGTCATAAGGAGTTCGGTTGATTTATCATCCACTTGCCATAACGAACCAAGTAAAGTTTCAACTCCGGCGGCTAAAAATGCGGAGGCCGTGGTTTGAGGATAACCTTCAATTAGGTCGTTTTTAACGTTGGTTTCACAAGCCGAAAGAATTACCAGAGTATAGCCTTCAATATTTGGAAGATTAGCTATATCATTTAGGGTTAAGTGTCCTTTGTCGTTATTTTTTTTGTCAGGAGCCAAAACCAGATATGAACTGTCAAAATGATTATAATCCAAAATACCGTGTGTGGCAAAATGCAAAACATTATAATTGGGCGATTGATTATATAATTCCGCTTTGGTTGCTCTGTCCCCTATTAAAATATTGGCTGAAGGGAAGGTCGTTTTTATATTATTTACTTCCAATTCGGCACCTGGCAAGCTTTTATCCGAATTGCCAATGGCCAGTATTCTAAAATCTTTTAAATCCACGGTTTGGCTACTACCGATAAACTTTAACATGTTGCTATATTGAACCTTGAACTCATCCATTAAATAGGTTATTTTTTTATTTTCATTTTTGGCTATTAGCGCATGAAAAGGCAGGTAATACAAATCTCCATTGGGTATAATGGCCAAACGGGTTTTTGTACCAATTTCTTTTTTTACCGATCCAATAAGTAGGTTGTATAATTCCTGACTGGTTTCATTTAAAACTTTTTCAGGATCGGCTATTTTTGGGGAATTTATGGTTTTGGAACCCCGGCGTGTGGTTGGTAAAAACCCTGGATTATTAACCAATCCATACATGGTCATTATTTTTTTACTCAATTCTTTACTTTCAATGGAAACAACTTTGGCAAATACCGAATCCTTGGTGGCACAAAAAATATACAGATTTTTTTCGGCCATCATGTAAAGTAATACCGCCATATCTTTGGCAATATTTTTCTTTTCGGCTCTAAAGTGATCAGGGTTCACACTGTTGCTAAGGTAAAGTTGAATTTTTGGATTTGTTTTTAACAAATTTTCAAAATACGTTTTGTACTCTTTTTGTGATACCTCCCGCATTTCTTCCAATTTTTTAATTAATTCAGGTTTCTGTTGGTCGGCTGGTTTCGATTTTTCTTTTATTATTTCAGAATCCAGTTTGTTTAATCCAGCTTGTTTTTCTTCGTTTTCTTTTAATGTTTCTCCAGTTGCTCCGGTTTCCTCACTTCTAAGCTGCTTAAATTTACTATTTAATGCCTCATTATTTCCTTTTTCAAGATAAATTAAAGCCTCTTCTACTTTGCCATTTGCCAACAACCATTCCACCATGGTTTCAAACATTTTTTGTTGTAAATCGCCTGACGCAAACATTTTTTGAGCAGTAACTCCTCCGGTAATTTGGCTGCTTATTTCTTCCAAAATAGCAATGGATCTTGTTAATTGTCGTAATGCAGAATCTTTTTGCCCCAATTTATTATAACCCAAAGCACTGTAGTAGTAGGCTTCGTACAAAAACTTTTTGAACCCTACCGCTTCCGATTTTTTAATCGTTTTAGCAAACCATTCAATAGAAGTTTTGTAATCCCCCAATTCATAATTTACGCGGCCAATTTGATTGTATATATCGGTTGTATTTTCAATTTCGCCCGAGTCGCCTATATATTTATAAGCCTCAATGGCATGAATTTTAGCTTCCGCATATTTTTGGCGTTTTATTTCGTATTTAGCCATTATCCTTAAGGCTATTCCCTTGTTTCGTTTCTCCTCGCGTTTCATCGAATTTTCAAGCCCGAGTTTTAGCCATTTTTCCCCCTCGCTGTATTCCTTTTTTTCTACATATACCTCCCCTATGTTTATGGTAATTAAATTCATAAAATCGCCATCGGGTTCATATTTTTTAAGAAGTTCAAGGGCCGGGTAAAAATAAGTAAGGGAGCTATCCCAATTGCCCTGATGATAAAAGATGGTTCCGGCATTATTAAGTGGAGTACTTCTGTTAAATTCGCTATTTATAGCGTGGTAGATGCTATCCGCTTTTAAATAATATTTTACAGCAACTGTATATTTTGATTGCATATTATATAAGCTTCCCATTTCTGTATTGCTGGAGGCTACTCCCCAGGGATTATCGGTTTTAATATATAAATCAATGCTTTGGTTTAAAAAGCCAATTGATTTATCGAACTCCCCCGTCACCCTTCCTATGCTTCCTAATGCACTGTAAGCTCCGGCTATAGCTCCATTGTTTTTTATTTCCTGGGCTATTTTTAAGGATTCATAAAATTTTTTCTCCCCTTCTTTAAAATCACCCATGTTGGTATAATAGTATCCAATATTAACCAGACTGTACGCCTGTTGTAATTTATCTTTAATATCAATATAAATCTGATGGCAGGTATCCAAATAAGGTTTTGATTTGGAGAATAAACCCATACTGAAATAGAGGCTGCCAATGGATGATAAACAAATGGCAATATTGTAAGGACTACCTGTGGCCTTAGCAATTTGAAGAGCCTGTAAATAAATATCCATGGCCTTAGCGTTATTTTTTAGCTGGTACTCGGTAAGTGAACCAATATATTTAAGAGTGTACATTTGGCCACCTTGGTCGCCGGTTTCTTTTTGTATGGCTAAGGCTGTGTCAAAATAATTAAGGGCGGGGGTATATTTATTTTGCGCGGCATAAACACTTCCTATGTAGTAATAAGAATTGGCTACCTCTATTTTATCATTTAATTCAGAATATAAAATTAACGATTGTTTGAAAAATTGAAGAGCTTTACCGTAGTTCAATAGCTTTAGTTCTAAATTACCTCTTTTGTATTCGATGTTTGCAAGGCTCGATTTATAGTCTAGTTTTTTATAAATTTCATAAGCCCTGTCGAAATAAGAAGCTGCTTTTAAATAATCTCCGTTTTCTCTGTACAAAGATCCTATTTGATTGAGCGAATAAGCTACTCCAGCCTGATCATCCCCCAGTCCTCTATAAATAATGGCACTATCATGAGCAGCTATAGCTTTATCAAATTCACCCAAATTATAAAGTGCCTGACCTACCGATGCCATGGAAAAACCAGCCCCTGAATAATCGAGCCATCCTAGTTTCATACGGAAGGCTGTGGTGTAGTATGAAGCCGACTTTTCATAATCGTTAAGGCTAAAAAGTACATCGGCAAGGTCGTCCCAGGTTTCGGCCACTTTTTTCTGGTTGCCCAACAAATTATACCGCAATGCTAATGCTTCATAGGCTTTAAATGCATCGAGATATTTGCCTTGTTTTTTTAATATTTTGGCAATGTATTTATAGGCACTTAACGATCGGGCACGGGCATCTACCGTGTTTGATTTATTATATAATAAGGTAGCTTTTGTATAGCATTGCAAAGACGAATCAAACTTGCTTAAGGCATAGTATGAATCTGCCATACCATGAAGCGCAATAGCTATTGACTTGTAATACTCAGATGAATCGGTGGTGTTTATCTTGCTTTTTAAAACATAACTTTTTCTATAAAACTCGAGGGCTTTTTTATAGTTGTCTAAATCATAATATTTAGCGGCCAGGTTACCAATACAAAATCCTTCACCCTTAATATCTTTACTTTTTTTAAAATAAATTAACCCGTTGGAATAGGCTGTAATTACCGAATCGTGCTCGTTTTTTGAATCGTGCATTCGGGCTTTAAAAAAATAACTCCACCCTATTTGCTCTGTTAGGTTCATATAAGAAGCTACCTTACGTTGTTTTAAGTTAATTTCAAAAGCTCTTTTATATTGAAGGTTGTCAACCAACGATTCAGTTTCATTGCCCAAGTAGGTGAAAAAATCATTTTCAACGGCTTCTTTTTTATAAAGTTGGGCTATCAATTTTAATTCCTCGTCGCTTTTAGCTTTATCAACTGCATCAAAAAATTCGCCATAACTAACAGGGCAATTATCCAAAACCCAGTCGGCATATTTTACGATTAAAGAAATACGCCCGTAATAAGATGCTGCGTAAAATGAAGTGTAATGCAAAAAATCCTTTATATCTTTTTTTGAAGTTAGTTTCAGTGCTTCTAAAAGGTTTTTACCTGCAAATCTGCCCGATGTCGCTACATTTTTTAAAACCTCAATATCGCTTTTCTCATATTTTTTGTAGGCATTATGAATGTCGTGTTCCATGGCTAGCACTATATCTTCAAACAGTGAATCGCTGCCATGCATATACCATTGCCGATAATCATAAAAATCATATCCTTCAATATTATAATACCCGGTATTATACATAAGGCTTTTTGTTACCAAATCGTGATACCGTTTTGGAAACTGTATTGGCAGTTTTACCATATCATTTTTAAAAATTAAATGAAGTGAATCGGTTCCCTGAAAATCAAATATTTTTAAAATGGCCTGACTTTCGGCTATATCGGTTACCTGACAGTAACCCAAAAATAAATTATTATGCCCTTTCACTAAATCAGTTTTCACCCCCCTTACAGTGCCTAATGTGCCTAATCCTATTCCATCATAAGTACCAAAATTTATTTTTACTTTAATGGTATCCTTGGTATAAGTAAAAACATTACTTATGGTAAAGTAAAACTCTCTTCTTTCGGTATAATCAAACACAGGCAAATCAAATGTAAAATTTTCGAGCCGGGTCTCGCGATAGCAATAGGCCAGGTATGGGATGGCTTCATTTATTATATCCTGATCGCGGGGTCGTTTCACATACTTAAACATTCTCTCAAAAGCTTCCATTCCCCATTTGTATTCGCCCCATTTCATATCAATATACCCTATCTGAAATTGGCTGTGAATAATAGCCTGAGTATCGGGGAGGTCGGTAGCTTTTTCAGCTTTTACCAAATTAAGATAAATATCGAGAGCCTCATCCCGGCTTGTAGAATCATTTAATAACTCGTATATGGCTAATAAACTATCAGCCTGTTTTATCAATAAGGCATTCGCCGGTTTGTATTGCTGTGCATGGGTTTTAAAAATAAAACCACCAAGAAAAAAAAGAAATAAGCCGTATTTAATAATAATCCTCATATCGCACCTTGATAAATATAGTTTCAAACGTAACAAATTAATGTTACAAAGTGATAATAGGTAAACGGTGGGCTAGGTTTTTTTTTGAAAAATAATTTTATTACCGCTTGGGTTTATAAAATTCATCCCCTTCTTTCAACTTTCGTTTCCAGCGTTTGTGAGTCCAAAGCCAGTATTGGGGTGTTTCTCTTATTTGGGCTTCAAGCCAGCGCGTGTGTTTTTCGGTAAGTTCACCATCTTTGGTTTCGGCAGGATTTTTTTCTAAAACTTTCGCCTCTATTTCATAATAGCCGCGCTTTACTTTAGTTACATAAATAAAAACTACCGGGTAATTATACTCCTTAGCATAAATTTCAGAACCTAACAGTACCGCAGTGGGTTGATTTAAAAAAGTAGTCCAATGTACACTTTTGCTATGGGTTGGCGATTGGTCGGTGGCAAAAATAGTGGCCGTAAGTTGGTCTTTATTTTTTTCGAATCCAGCCTTGACTATTTTTTTCGAAAGCATTTCCATTCCAAACCGTTCGCGGCTTTTTAATATTTTGGAATTAAAAAATGGGTTGGAAAGTGGGGCATATATACCAATAACAAGATGCTTTAACTGAGCCCCCAATATGGCTGCCCCGGTTTCCCAGTTATTAAAATGCCCTCCGGTTAATATCACACTTTTTCCTTCATCAAATAAGGCATTCATCACTTCGGGGTTCAGCATTTTATTGCGTTCGGTAAGTTCTTTTTCACCAATACTAAACAGACGAATACTTTCTACTATTAAGTCAAAAAAATGGCTATAAAACTCTCTTTCAATTTTTAAAATTTCCTGTTTTGATTTATCGGGAAACGAATTTTCAAGATTT
>JBJXDS010000189.1:0-6778 GCA_046154525.1 Bacteroidia bacterium | reverse complement strand
TCCACCTATTGGTGCATCAGGTAAAATTCCTCCATCATCAGGCATAATCACACCGGCATCCCAATCATTAATTACTGATCCGTCAGAATTAAGTGTTGGACCTGCATCTGGAGTTGGATGATTGTGTACAATTGGAGGAGGAACGTGTGGTCCGCCACCAAGTGCATTTCCACCGCCCATAATTCCTTCGCCTTTTACTTCTTCATTTTTTAGGTTGTTAATTGATTTTTCCATTTTTTATTAAATAATCTACTCGAAGTTATAACTTATTTTTTAAAAAGCAATGTTTTAAAAAAAAATTAAAAATATTTTTTTTGGCTAGAGTGGGTACAATAAATACAACTTTCTTATACCCTCAAACCCTTTCAAATCTACCATCCACGACTCTCTAATTTGAGCCGAGGTTTTACCTTCAATGATTTGAATTCTTAGTTTATCGGAACCAGCCAAACGATCGAAAGATGTAGCTTTAAAGAACTCTCCATATTCAGCAATATTACTTTTGTAAAAAAGCGGTAACCATTCCAAATAAATTTGTTTTGAATCAATAAGGTAATGATTGCAAAATTCTGTTAATAAAATACCACGGCATTCTTTTCCTTCATAAGGTGGGTCGTGCACTACTCCGGGTATTATTTTAGGGGTAAAAGTGGTGCTCCCTGTGGTTAGTCCAGGCCGGCCAATCCATTCAAATGGTTTTGGTGTGCCTCGGCCTACACTAACATTCGTACCTTCAAACAAGCCTACCGAAGGATATAAATAAACCGATTCCATAGTTGGTAAATTAGGCGACGGCCTAATCGGAAGTTTATACATCGTTTGATGGGTATAGTCTTTTAATTTTATTATTGTAAGCTGGCATTTTTTTCCTCCAGTCAACCAACCCTCCCCATTTATCATTTGTGCAAATTCACCCACAGTCATTCCATGAACCAATGGAACGGGATGCATTCCAATAAATGATTTAAACTTAATATCAAGTACCGGACCATCCACGTAATGTCCGTTGGGGTTTGGTCGGTCAAGTACAATAAATGAAATATTATTTTCAGCACAGGCTTCCATAACATAATGCATAGTGGAGATGTAGGTATAAAACCTCACTCCCACATCCTGAATATCAAAAATTACACAATCTATTCCTTCCAAATCTTCTACGGAAGGTTTCCGGTTTTTACCATAAAGGGAGGTTATTTTTAAACCTGTTTTTTCATCCGTGGCCGAATTTACTTTGGCCCCAGCACTGTGGTCGCCTCTAAAACCATGCTCCGGAGCAAAAATTGTTTTTATTTTTACACCCAAACTTAGTAAGGAATCTACCAAATGGGTTTTCCCAATTACTGAAGTTTGGTTTACAACTATGGCTATTGTTTTTTCTTTTATTAATTTAAGGTATTCCTGGGTTTGCTCAGCTCCTGTTATTACCATTGTATCCATGGTTTTAGCATTTGCGTTTCGAGGTAAGAAACGCAAGGTGTCAGAATTTTTAAAATCTGTATTTCCTTTGTTCTGACATGAGAACAAACCTATTGAAACTATGAGAAATAAAAATCGCATTTTTGTTGACCCTAAAAAGGTTTTCAATATTATACAAAGCAAAGCACTTGCAAAAGTGGTTTTATTAAAAAATAAACCCTGATTAGAGAATAAATTGGAGTAATAGAATATTTCATTAATAATTATAAGTTTAGGTAAAATGAAATCCTGTTGAAATTATAATTCGTAACATTCGTGTTTTTAAAAAAAAATGAACTTAAGTTTTTATCTGGCAGGCAAACTAACCTCTGACTCGGGCCACTCATTTACAGGTCGGATTATAAAAATCGCATCTGTTAGTGTGGCTATAAGCATGGCCGTAATGCTGCTTGCTATTGGTATTGTAAAAGGTTTTCAAAAAGAAATAAAGCAAAAAGTATCAGGTTTTAGCGGGCATATAATTATAAAAAATCTTGACCTAAACCAATCAGGTGAATTGGTTTTATTTCCTCAAAATCAACCTTTTTTAAAAAAAGTGAACAAGTTGCCATATGTCGATGCCATTGTCCCCTTTTGTCAAAAACCAGGTATTTTAAGAACAGCCACAGATGCTGAAGGAATACAGTGCAAAGGTGTAGGTCCGGGGTATGGAACTATTTTTATTGATAAATTAATAATAAGAGGTCGGGGCCTAGGAATTAGAGGTTCTGAAGATTTGAATGAGATTTTAATTTCAGAAACCACAGCCAACCGACTTAAATTAGACACAGGTCAAAGGGTAGAACTTTATTTTATTCATGAAAATCAGGTACGAAGACGCAAACCACTAATTTGTGGAATATTTAATACCGGCGTTAGCGATATTGACAAAAACTGGGTTTTGACTGATATTAGAATGATTCAGCGAATATACACGCATGGCTATGACAGTATTAATGGCTATGAGGTATATTTATCGTCATTATTCGATTTAGATAAAAGAACGAAACTAATTGATGAGGAACTGGGAACTACCTTGGTTGCCCAATCGGTAAATGAAACCCATTTTCAAATTTTTCAGTGGTTAAGCCTTTTGGATATGAATGTGTTGGTCATTATTTTTTTGATGGTAATAGTGGCCGTGGTTAACATGATGACTGCATTGCTGGTATTAATAATTGACCGCACCCCTATGATAGGTATATTCAAAGCTTTGGGAAGTAGAAATAAATTAATAAGGCAAATGTTTTTGTACAACGGAGCCAGATATATTTTAAAAGGTTTATTGGCAGGAAACTTTGTAGGTTTAGGTATTGGTTTTATTCAGCAGCACTGGGGAATCATAAAATTGAACGAAGAAACATATTATTTATCTAAGGTTCCCTTTTCTATTTCACTAACCGATGTTTTGCTTGTCAATGGTCTTACCTTTATAGTATGTTTTGTTTTACTCACTATACCAGCCATGTATGTGGCCCGTATCCAACCGGTAAAAGCTATCCGGTTTAATTAATTTTAGTAGAATACACACCCATTGTTACTAATAATTTTATTAATAAATTTTTCTAAATATTCTAGTTTGCTAATTTCTGTTTCTTTATTGGTCAGCAACTTTTATTACTTAAATTCATAATGCTAAAAAAACCTAATTTTATCACGTTGTATTTGATGCTTATGGTTTTTTCGTGTAAACCTATTTCATTACAAGACACAAATCTAAAATTGCCTTACCTTTGCCGCAGGTTTTTTTAAAACCTTAATAATTAATGAACATTGAATTAAAAATACCTGCGGTTGGCGAATCTATATCGGAAGTAACGATTTCTAAATGGCTGAAACGCGATGGCGACTATGTGGAAATGGACGAACCAGTAGCTGAAATTGAATCGGACAAAGCAACCGTAGAACTTAATGCCACACATGCCGGAACTTTAAAAATTTTAGCCCCTGATGGAAGCGATATAAAAATTGGGGCCATAGCAGCTACCATTAATACGGATGCTAAAGCTCCATTAAAAGCAAATTTAACTGCTGAAACCAAACCGGAAATAGTAGCTACCAAACCGGAAGCAACTGCTTCAGTAGCCAATTATGCAACCGGAACCCCATCCCCCGCCGCTGTCAAAATATTAGCAGAAAAAGGTATTAATACAATTGAAGTAAACGGAACTGGAAAAGACGGACGCATAACCAAGGAGGATGCTTCCAATGCTTCGGCTAAACCTATAGCAACAGTTTCTACCAACTCAGGTTATGGAAATACCTCGGCTACCCGCAACCAACGCAGCGAAAAAATGAGCAACTTGCGGAAAGCTGTAGCCAAAAGATTGGTAGCCGCCAAAAATGAAACGGCCATGCTCACCACTTTTAACGAAGTGAATATGCAGCCGATAATGGATATCCGAACCAGATATAAAGAAAAATTTAAAGAAAAACACGGAGTAGGCCTGGGCTTTATGTCGTTTTTTACCCGAGCCTGTGTTTTGGCTCTGCAAAAATTTCAGGCAGTAAATGCTTACATTGATGGTACCGATATTATTTACAATGATTTTTGCGATATATCTATTGCTGTTTCGGGCCCCAAAGGGCTGATGGTGCCGGTGATGCGCAATATGGAAACGGCTTCCTTATGGGATATTGAAAAACAGGTGGCTGCCCTGGCCACCAAAGCTCGTGACAATAAATTATCCATTGAAGAAATGACCGGAGGAACATTCACTATTTCTAACGGCGGCGTTTTTGGTTCCATGCTCAGCACCCCAATTATAAATCCGCCGCAGTCGGCCATTTTAGGCATGCATAATATTATTGAACGTCCGGTAGCCGAAAAAGGTCAGGTCATTATCCGCCCCATGATGTATGTAGCGTTATCCTACGACCACCGTATTATTGATGGACGTGAGTCTGTAGGTTTTTTAGTAAACGTAAAACAACTGCTGGAAAACCCAGAGTTAATGCTAACCGGAAAAGATCCTCTTGATACATTGATGGGGATGTAACTATCTCAATAAGCTCCCGGAGTTTTGTCATTTTGTAAAGCTATGGTCATGTTAAAGAAACGGTAAAATAAATTTATAACTGGGTCGTTTTGAAGTTATGCATAACTTCAAATTTTGATTTCAGAATGGATATACATTACCTACCTAACCCTATTTTAGTTCGTCACATTTCTTCACTACCAATTAGTTCACTAATTACTCTTAAGCGTTACAATCTTGTTTTTTTACTTGCTTCCTTTCTTTTTTCTTCTACATCATTTGCCCAACAAAAAACCCTTGGACAAACCAAACACCTTGCCGGCAGCACCGAAGAAGGGTATGTTCTTTTTGCCCCTTTACTTTGCAAAACCACTTACCTGATTGATAAATGTGGCAAGCAAGTACATAGCTGGAAGAGTAATTTTAACCCGGGATTATCATGTTATTTATTGCCCGATGGCAGTTTGTTAAGAACTGGTATAGCTCAGGATACTTTTTTTGAACAGGGGGGAAAGGGTGGGGTTATTGAAAAAATAAACTGGAGCGGTAATGTTATTTGGTCCTATATGTTATCAAACGATTCGTTAGCACAACATCACGATATTTTTCCAATGGAAAATGGCAACATCCTGATAGTGGCATGGCATGGTCTTACAGAAAGTGAGGCATTGGCCAAGGGACGTAAAAAAGGTTCATTTGACGGACCAAAATTATGGAGTGAAAGGATTTTAGAAATAAAACCTACCGGCACTAATGGAGCACAGATAATTTGGCAATGGAGCCTTAAAGATCATTTGGTACAGGATGAAAGTTTTTCAAAACCCGATTTTAATATCGTAAGCAGTCATCCTGAATTGATGAACATAAATTATGCCCTAAACAATGATCCGGATTGGATACATATTAATTCCATAGATTATAACAAAGAGTTGAATCAGGTGCTTTTAAGTTGCCGCAATAACAGTGAAATATGGGTAATAGATCATAGCACTACCACTCAGGAGGCAGCTACACATTCTGGCGGAATGTATGGTAAGGGTGGCGATATTTTATACCGGTGGGGAAACCCAATGGTGTACAATAAAGGAACAACCGTGAATCAAAAATTTTTCCAACAACATCATGCCCATTGGATACCTAAGGGATATAAAGATGGCGGGGATATAATGGTTTTTAATAATGGATTCGGTCGTATTCCAAAATATTCTTCCATTGACGTTGTTGCTCCCCCAATGGTTACCGCTGGTGTTTACAACCAAAGTTTACCTTTTGGCCCATCCACTAAAAAATGGATATACACCGATTCGGTTCCTGATAGGTTTTATTCACCGGTATTTTCGGGTGCCGATAGACTGGCCAATGGAAATATGCTAATATGTAGTGGTTTGCCAGGTAAAATTTTTGAAGTAAACGATAAAAATACAATAGTTTGGGAGTATATAAATCCGGTAGCTAATGGCGATAATATTATGACGGATGGTGAAACAGGTGGAAACAGTGTTTTTAGGGCCACGTATTATGCCAAAAATTATGGCGCATTTACAGTCAGAAATTTAACCCCTTCAGGTCCTATTGAAAAAAAATCATTTAGTTACTCTTGTAACCTAATTACTTTGGATACAACGGCCCCTAAGGTATTAGTTTTGTTTCCTGCCAATAGAACAAGTGATGTAGCAATAAACACCCCTATTACCATTACGTTTAATGAAAAAATTTATAAAGGAAATGTAGGTTCTATTAAATTTTATAAAAACAACCAATGGTTGGAAACAGTTGCTATTAGCGATAGTAAAATAACGATTAACGGAAAAATAGCCACCATTTTGTCATCCAACAATTTTGATTATAGTTCACAAATTTCAATTTCGATTGACTTGAGTTGTTTTAAAGATTCATCTAATAATTTATCAAAGGCTGTTGATAGTTCAAATTGGGTATTTAATACAATTGGGGAGGTATCCGTTAAAGAAATTGGATTAGCTAATTTGAAACCCGTATATCCCAATCCTTCAAAAAATTTATTTTATTTGGAATATGACAACAAACCACCCATTATTCAAATTGTAAATTGCATGGGGCAGCTAATTAAGGTTGCTATTAACCCTGGTTCGAACCGCGAACTAATAATTGATATGGCTGAATTTCCAGATGGAATTTATTCAGTTATTGCCAATGGAAGGTTTTCTCAACCTTTAATTAAACAATAATTTTAACCACCTAATTTCACAATCATGTTTTATAAAATAATTTTATATCTAAGTTTTTCAATATTTTTTATTTCAACCCAAGCTCAGAAACATACGGTAGGCCTGATATCGGCAGATAATTCAAAAACATTTAAAGGG
>JBJXDS010000188.1:0-17562 GCA_046154525.1 Bacteroidia bacterium | reverse complement strand
AACACAGATAAAAAAATTCAAGGGTTCTTTGTTCAGCAAAAAAAATCTTTAAAAGGCAAATTGGGTCTCCCGGCTAAAAAACCAACTAATTATGCCCTTTTGAGCTGGCCTTTAGATAGTCAGCCAGTTTCTAAAATTAGATTTGTACCGGCAGTGGTAATTGAAAATTTGAATAAAATAGTAAAAAAACCAGTAAGCCACCTATATGCTGAGGTATTGGATACCATTTCTACCTATCAGGAAATAATTCAGTACGATTTGAATGATGAATTTCAGTTAACCCAAAAAATAATTGACCATTACAAAACGTATCCTGGATTAAGATTAGAATTTATGAAAAAAGTAGCCGAAAAGGCCAACATTAACAGACCAAACAATCTCGGTCTTGATATTTTTAAACTTACATTTTATGAAAACGCCAGCAATTATATAGTAGCATCAGAAAACAATTTGCCACTGCTATCACAACAAAGCCTGCCCGACTATTATATTTACGCCAATCTGGATAATCTTAAAACAGACCCTTTTTGGGAACCCCTGATAAAAACAAATTTTAAAACCATGCAACTCCATGCTGAATCTTTGGGCAAGGGGTCCATTTTTATTCTTAATTTAGAAAGAAATTAAAAAAAATAAATTATTGAGTGGTTGCCTTATCAGTTGTAACTAACGATGCATCTTCTGCCACGGGTAATGAAGCAGCTGCTTCTGTTAAAGCTTTTTCTTTCAAGGTGTTCAATCCTTTTTCAAAATCTGGTCCAATCATTTTGTCCATGTCCATAAACAGGTGCATAATATTAAAAGGAAAAGGACTGGAACCGCTCATTTCCCAATTCACATTATATCCGTCTCCTTGAGGAACCATTGTAAAAATAGTTTTATTGGTAGTTTCAAAGGGCTTAATAAAATGTAAATCCATATCTACTTTTTTGTTTGGCACAAGGGCTACAATAGTCATTTCGCCGCACCCTACACTATCATTTCCTTCCCATTTATAACTGGCACCTACTGTTCCTTCCTCCCCTTTATATGTTAATTTTTGGTTTGGGTCTTTTGATGACCATGGATTCCATTTTAAAAAATCAGACCAATTACTTAAATTTTTAAAAATTACTTCTTTATTACTGGTAGGGATAACGATAGATCTTTCCACTTTAAAATCCTTGGGCGCTATAAGCCCTAGTAAAACGATAATGGCCATTAAGCCCAATAATACGATGCCTAAAATTTTTAATATTTTCATGATTAAAATTAATAAATGGAGGCAAACATAAAACTAAAAGCAAAATATTCAAATTAATTTTAGATGAATTAAACCTTCATGATAGCATTGTCATTTGAACAAAAACTATATATTTGCCTTGCTGTGAAATATCTTGTTTAGAAATTACGTGGTAAACCTGATTTAAAGTGTTTTTGACTCTAAAAAAGTTAAAAAGTCACTTAAAAATTAATCATTAGAATATGAAATCGGCAATTGTAAATTCTTTTTTGGCTTGGTATTTTAAAAAAAGAATGCCCCAGATTGAATACGCATTGCTTAATCCTGCCGAAACTCAATACAACATTTTTCGTAATCATATATTAAAAGGCGCTAAAACTGAGTTTGGGTTATTACATGGTTTTAGTAGTATAAACACAGTAGAGGAATATCAAAATAATGTACCTATTCAGGATTATGAATCCTTAAAACCATACATTAACAGAATATTAAAAGGGGAGCAAAAACTTTTGTGGCCTACCGATATTCATTGGTTTGCCAAGTCGTCGGGCACCACATCTGATAAAAGCAAATTCATACCTGTAAGTTTTGAAGCTTTGGAGGATTGCCAGTTTAGAGGAGGCAGAGATATGTTAACCTTGTATTGCGAAAGCCACCCCAGTGCAAAAATTTTTCAGGGAAAAGGTTTGTTAATAGGTGGCAGTCATGAGGTGAACCCTCTTTCAGAAAACATGTATTGGGGCGATTTGAGCGCTGTAATTATGAACAACTTGCCATTCTGGGTTAATTTATTAAGTACCCCAAAGCCCGAAATTGCATTAATGGCAAACTGGGAAGAGAAACTGGAACTTATAGCTCAGGCCACTGCTCACGAGGATGTAACTAGTATTTCAGGTGTTCCAACCTGGACCTTGCTTCTTTTTAAACGCATACTAGAAATTACTGGCAAAAAAAATATGCTGGAAGTTTGGCCAAACCTTGAGCTCTATATGCATGGTGGGGTAAATTTTACTCCCTATCGTGATCAATTCAGGAATTATATCCCATCCCAAAATATGCATTACATGGAAACTTATAATGCATCGGAAGGGTTTTTTGGAGTTCAGGAAAAACCAGGCAGTGATGGAATGCTGCTAATGGTTGATTACGGCGTGTTTTATGAATTTTTACCTCTGACCCTAGTGGGCAATATCAATGCCAAAGCACTTACACTGGATGAGGTAGAAACAGGTGTAAATTATGCGCTAATTATTACTACGAATGCTGGCCTATGGCGTTATATGATTGGTGACACTATAAAATTTGTAAGTACCAGCCCATACAGATTTCATATTACAGGCCGTACGAAATTATTTATAAATACTTTTGGTGAAGAACTGATGATAGAGAATGCCGAGGCTGCAATAACAATGGCCTGTGCCGAAACAGGTTCAGTTATTAGAGACTTTACCGCTGCTCCTATATATCTGACCGAATATGAGCCCGGAGGGCACGAATGGTTAATTGAATTTGATAGGCAACCGGAAAACTTGGACCATTTTACGGTGAAATTAGACAATCATTTAAAAAATCTTAATTCGGACTATGAGGCAAAGCGCACTGGTAATATGGCTATAGCTTTACCAAAAGTGAGGTCCTGCCGGGAAGGGGCTTTTTATAATTGGCTTAAAGAAAAAGGTAAATTAGGTGGGCAAAATAAAGTACCACGCCTAAGCAACGACCGAAAAATTATTGAAGAATTATATGACTACTTATAAAATAAACCACCCATTGATTACTAAATCTCTTTTAACCACTGTTAGTATTTCTTTTTTATTGTGTATTATGGGTTGCACGGCCGATGGGCAGGAAACTTTAAAATCTAAGGAATTTAATGAAAAAATAAAATCAGCCGGTACTCAACTTGTGGATACAAGAACAGCGCAGGAGTATGAGAATGGGTATATTGAAGGGGCCGAAAATATTGACTTTTACAGCACTGAATTTGTTCAATTGATGTCGAAATTTGATAAAGAAAAACCACTGGCTCTTTATTGTAAATCAGGTAACCGAACCAAAAATGCCATGAAAATACTTTCAAAAGAAGGTTTCAAAAAAATTTACACTCTAGATGGCGGTTTGATGGCCTGGGAAAAAGATGGAAATAGGTTAATAATGCCAAAGCCTGCAGAGCCAGTAAAAAAATCCATAAGTAAAGAAGAATTTGAAAAACTTATAAATTCTGAAAAAATAGTAATTGTTGAATTTGGAGCCGTATGGTGTGGTCCATGTAAAATGCTTAAACCCGTATTGGATAAAATAAGCGGTATTTATTCTGCCAAAGGGGTTAAAATAATAACCATAGACGTGGATGATAGCAAGGCTTTATCAAACGAAATGATGGTAAATGAAATCCCCTTATTACTTTTTTATAAAAATGGCAAACCTATGGAGCAAATGATAGGTTTTAATCCAGAAGCTATCATTAAAGAAACTTTGGAAAAGTATTTATAACCACCTTGATATCAACGGCTTTAAGAAGTTTAAAACAAACCATGAATAGAAAAGATTTTTTTAAAAGTGCATTAGTTGCTTATCCTGCATTAGTATCAGGTACATCGTATGCCAATATCCTGCCTTCACAAGTTCCGGATAATGCAGCCAATGATGAAACATTTTGGAAACTAGTTAGGTCTCAATTTCCATTAACCAAAGAAATTACATACTTGAACAATGGCACAATGGGGGTATCTCCTTACTCGGTTATCGATGCGGTTCATCAAAAATCCGTCAACATTAACACAAAGGGCATATACGGTGGAGGTGATCACGAAGCCATAGAAGCTTTAGCAAAATTTGTAGGTGCCAATAACGACGAAATATCGTTTACCCACAATGTTACCGAAGGAAATAATTTGGTAGCACAAGGGTTACCCTTAAAAAAAGGGGATGAGGTGATAATGACCACCCATGAGCATGTAGGTGGGGCATTACCATGGCTTAACCGAGCCAGGCACGATGGAATAATTATTAAAGTTATAAATCTAGGAAATACAGCGGCCGAAACCCTATCGAATTTAGAAACAGCAATTACAAAAAAAACAAAAGCATTCGCACTGCCGCATATTCCGTGTACCATTGGGCAGGTGTTACCAGCCAAACAAATAGCAGCTTTGGCTAAATCAAAGGGGATTTTTTCTTTTTTTGATGGGGCACACGGGCCGGGTATGCTTAATTTAGATTTGCATGATATGGATTGCGATTTTTACTCCTCCTGCTGTCATAAATGGATGCTTGGCCCCAAAGGAACTGGGTTTTTATATGTTAAAAAAGAAAAATTAGAAGTACTTAAACCCATAATGGTAGGAGCCTATAGTGACTCGGGCTGGGATATGTTAAGTAACCCTCCATCTATCACCGGCTACAGCCCCACAGCTCATCGATTTTGTTATGGTACTCAAAGTGCCGAATTGTATGAAGGTGTTATAGCCTCCATAAAGTTTCATGAAACAATAGGGAAACAAGTTATTGAAGACAGGGTGAAAAATTTGGCAGGGTACCTTCGCAGCGGTTTAAAAGAATTGGGAAGCAATTTGGAATTGGTAACTCCCGAAGAACCACAATCACGAGGAGCAGTAACGGCCTTCCGGCTAAAAAACATGACCATGCAAAAGTTCCAGGAACAAGCCATTAAAGAAAATTTTACCATTCGCACAGTACCAGAAAATAATGTGAATGTAATTCGTATTAGCACACATCTTTATAACCAAAAAGAAGAGATTGATAAATTTCTTGACCTGGTGAAAAAAAATGTTTAACACAAGTTTATTATGCCAAGTTGTTTATAACTGCCTGACTTTATTTATCAGGAGATTGTGTATTATTTCTACCTTTGCCACTAAATTGTAAGCAATCAAATAATTTGGTTATATTTAAACATAATGGGGGATAAAAGTCAAATAAAAGATGACAAGTTCTATAAGGCGTTGATTGAAAATGGCAATGAAATTTTAACGATGTTTAATAAGGATTGTTCTGTAATTTACAGAAGTCCTGCTAATGAAAGAATACTTGGGTATACCTCTAGTGAAAACCCTTCCATTAACTTAGAACTTATACATCCTGATGATAAGGATAAAGTTCTGGATGTTTTTAAAGAATCGCTAAAAAACCCCGATAAGCCTATCCATATGGCTCTTAAAATAAAGGCCAAATCAGGCATTTATTTATCTTTTGAAGGATCTATTACCAATATGCTGCATGTAGATGGAGTAAATGCAATAGTTTCAAATTACTATGATGTAACCAATCGCAATACTGCAGAATCTGAATTAATTGAATCTAAAGAAAAATTTGTTACTTTGGTTAATACAGTGAAGGGAATTGTGTGGGAGGCTGATGCTGAAACTATTCAGTTTTCATTTGTTAGCAAACAGGCTGAGGAAATTCTTGGATATCCGGTAGAAGAATGGATTGAAGACCCTGATTTTTGGAGTAAACATGTACATAATGAAGATAAAGAGTGGACTTTTGATTATTGTATAAACTGTGTCAAACAAAAATTAAACCATGAATTTGAATACCGCATGATAGCTGCCGACGGCAGTATTGTATGGTTGCAGGATATTGTTACCGTAATTGTAGAAAATGATAAACCTACATATCTAAGAGGTATTATGGTCGACATTACTGAGCGTAAAAAAGCCGAGGAAGCCTTGATATTTAAAGATAACTACTTCAAAAACCTTATAAAACATAGTGCTTCTGCCATCATTCTATTTAATGCGGATGGAAAATTTATTTATCAAAGTCCTGCAGTTAATAAAATAATGGGCTATATCCCTGATGAAGACTCAGCCACCACTATTTTTCAATTTATACATCCGGATGAAGCTAAAGAATTTTATAAATTATATATCAACCTATTAAAAAATCCAGGAGGTAAAGTAAAAGGTGAATTTAGATTTTTACATAATGATGGGCATTACATTTGGCTAGAGGGAATTGTGTCTAACCTTTTGCATGATCCAAATGTTAATGCCTTTATCGCTAATTATCAGGATGTAACCGAAAGAAAAAATACTCAAGCTAAACTTGAAAAATCAGAAGCCAATCTTCATACCATATTTGACAATACCGAAACCGGATATATTTTAATGGATCCAAACCTAAATATGCTTTCATTTAATAAACCGGCTCAAAAATTTTCGGAAGAAGACCTTAAAAGAACTTTAGTAGACGGAGCTAATGCTATTGATTATTTCCCTGTTGAAAGGAAGGCTTTTATGAAGCGCAAAATGACGGATGCATTAGCTGGGAATTCGTTAAATCATGTACTTAGTTATCCGCAAAACGACGGAAGTAACCGGTGGTATTTTATGCAGTTTTATCCATTGTATAATTTTGAAAAAAAAGTGTTTGGTTTGGTAATGGCATTAACCGATGTAACCGAACGGAAAATGTATGAACTGCAACGCAAAAAAATTACACAGGATTTATTGCAGCGCAATAAAGCTCAGGAACAATTTACTTATATAGTTTCTCATAATTTAAGGTCGCCGGTTGCTAATATTATTGGAGTGTCCAAATTACTGCAGGAAGGTGGATTAAGTGAGGAAGAAAAGGATATGATGATGGGTGGATTGGTTTCATCAGCTCATAAATTAGAGGAAGTAATAACCGACCTTAACCAAATATTGCAAGTAAAAAGGGATATGAGGGAAAGTAAGAAAATGGTTAAATTTAAAGATATTGTAAAAGACGTGGAAGCAACCATTGGAGAATGGATAAAAAATGAGAAGGTAAAAATATTGACAGATTTTTCAGAAGTTGAAGAAATGCTTACCCTAAAAAGTTATTTAAATAGCATTTTTTATAATCTTATTTCAAACAGTGTAAAGTATAGAAGAACAGGTATACAGTCGGTTATAGAAATAAAAAGTAGCTTAAAAAAGAATAAACTTCAACTGTCTTTTAAAGACAATGGAATGGGTATAGACCTAGAGAAAAAAGGGGATCAGGTATTTGGTTTATACAAAAGGTTTCATACGTTTGTGGAAGGCAGAGGCATGGGATTATACATGGTAAAAACACAGGTAGAAACACTTGGCGGCAAAATAGGATTGACAAGTAAAGTGAACGAAGGAACCGAATTTATTATTGAATTTGAAAATTGAAATGAAATCAGATAATGGGGCAGACTGAACAACAATACATAAAATGAAGCCAAAAAGATTTATAGCAATTGATGATGATGGTTTTAATAACTCATTATGCCGCCTTATTATAAGACGGACTTTGAATATTACAGATGTAGAAACATTTACGGAAGCAGAAAAAGGCCTGGAATATATAGTAACCAATTTTAAAAAAACAGGTGAGCAGCAACCAACGATAATATTTTTAGATATAAATATGCCTACTATGAATGGCTGGGAGTTTTTAGATTATTTTGATAAACTTGACACGGCAATTAAAAAAAATATTCATATCTGCATCCTTTCTTCATCGGTTGATTCCAGAGACAGAAAAAAAGCCGAAGCTGACCCCAATGTTTTCTTATATTTGATAAAGCCGTTCTCAAGTGAAATGATTAACGGGGTTATGGCAGAATTTAAGTAATTGTTGAAAGTTCCAACAATTTTAAAACTGTATTCCAGTTGCGGGTGGTGGCCTTAGTTTTTAATTTTTTTTCAAAATAATTATTGGTAAATTTAGTAGTGCCATAGCTATTAGTATAAAAAGCATAAATGGTTTTTTCACTCAGCACAAATTCATCTGGCAGGTAATCCGTTTTTTTAAAATTTTCTATTAATTCCATTTCAGGTTCATCATCCAAAAAAATAACGTAAAGCTTTTTAAAATCCTCATTTCGGTTGATTAAAAACGGGTTACGTTCTGATATAGTTTTTAATTCATCGCTGTTTTTCACAATTACCGGAACATCCCAACCGTATTTTTCTCTTATTTTATTTTCAATTTCAGTGGCCAACACTTTTTGATTTTGATTTTTTGATTCAAATAAAATATTACCACTTTGTATATAAGAACTTACATTTTTAAACTCCAATTCTTCCAAATGGATTTTAAGTTCAGCCATTTTTATTAGCTTTTGTCCGCTAACATTTATTCCCCTCAGTATGGCTATATATTTTTGCATTATTTTTTTCGCTTCAAAATTAGGGTTTTGTTTAACTCGCCAAGGCACGAAGGAACAAAATTTTACAAATTTCAAAACCACTTTTAGTGGAATTTTGTGTTTTTGAGTTTTCGTGGCAATACTTTTATATTTTTGCCCTATGCTGGTAAAAACCTACGGCAGTGCCGTTTATGGTGTAAACGCCCATAAAATAACCATTGAAGTAAACATTGGCCAGGGGCAGTTGAATTATTTTATGGTAGGATTGCCTGATAATGCAGTAAAGGAAAGCCAGCTCCGCATTGAAACAGCTGTAAAAAATAACGGGTTTAAAATGCCACGGGAGAGAGTTGTTGTAAATATGGCACCGGCTGATATACGAAAAGAAGGTTCGGCGTATGATTTATCCATTGCCACAGGTATTTTGGCTGCTTCCGGCCAAATAAATGCTGACAAACTGGAAAATTTTACCATCATGGGCGAACTATCGCTTGATGGAGGAGTATCGTCTATAAAAGGGGCATTGCCCATTGCCATTCAGGCTTTAAAGGATGGTTTTAAAGGGATAATTCTTCCGGCTCAAAATGCGAAGGAAGCTGCCATAGTAAAAGATTTAGAAGTGTATGGGGTTGAAAATTTAGCGCAATTGGTTGGTTTTTTAAATGGCAATGATACCATTGAACGAACTATGGCCGACCCCCGAAAAGATTACGAAGACCAAAACGGGGTTTTTGCAGTTGATTTTTCGGATGTGCAGGGTCAGGAAAATATAAAACGTGCTATGGAAATAGCCGCAGCCGGAGGGCATAATATTATTTTGATAGGCCCACCGGGGGCTGGAAAAACCATGTTGGCCAAGCGATTGCCAACCATCCTTCCACCTATGACTCTTCACGAAGCATTGGAAACCACCAAAATACATTCGGTAGCTGGAAAGTTGGGTGATAATGCTTCATTGGTTGGAAACCGTCCGTTCCGAAGTCCGCATCACACAATAAGCGATGTGGCTCTGGTTGGTGGTGGCGGCATCCCGCAACCCGGTGAAATATCTATGGCACACAACGGAGTTTTGTTTTTGGATGAATTACCGGAGTTTAAACGCACTGTTTTGGAAGTAATGCGTCAACCATTAGAAGAACGGAAAGTTACAATATCCAGAGCCAGGTTTGCCGTGGAATATCCTGCAAGTTTTATGCTGGTAGCTAGTATGAACCCTTGCCCTTGTGGATATTACAACCATCCCGAAAAAGAGTGTGTTTGCGGGCCGGGCGTGGTTCAAAAATATTTAAGTAAAATTTCAGGGCCGTTGTTAGATAGGATTGATATCCATATTGAAGTAACGCCGGTTAGTTTTGATGAATTGGCCAGCCGCAAACAAAGCAACGAGAATAGTAAAGTTGTGCGTGAACGGGTTTTAAAAGCCCGTGAATTTCAGCAAAGCCGATTCGAAAAAACCGAAGGAATTTATAGCAATGCCATGATGCCAACCAATATGGTAATGGAAATATGTGTAATAAACAGCATTGGCCAAACACTTTTAAAAACCGCCATGCAACGGCTTAACCTAAGTGCCAGAGCTTACGACCGTATATTAAAAGTAAGCCGCACCATTGCCGACCTGGCCCAAAGCGATGAAATAAAAGTAGAACATTTGGCCGAAGCCATTCAGTACAGGAGTTTGGATAGGGAGAATTGGGCGGGGTAGAGGAAAAATTTAATCTAAATAATTCCAATTTATTTATAATTGACCAATTATTTTGTTTATGCTATCGGTTTTAATTACCAACCCCAATTCCCCTTTTGGGGGTTAGGGGGCTTTCAATTACCTTTGCGGCCTTAAACGATGCAGATAGAAATATTAAAATCAAAAATTCATAATGTAAAAGTTACGCAAACCGAATTGCATTATGTTGGAAGTTTGACACTTGATGAAGACCTGATGGATGCCGCTAACCTCATAGAAGGGGAAAAAGTGCTGGTGGTAAATAACAACAATGGCGAGCGATTGGAAACCTACATTATAAAAGGAAATCGCGGTAGTAAAATAGTTTGCCTTAATGGTGCTGCTGCCCGCAAAGCCCAGGTAGGCGATATAATAATTGTAATAGCTTTTGCCCACATGGATTTTGAAGAAGCCAAAACATTTAAACCCTGGTTGGCTTTTGTAAGCCCTGATAATTCGCTGGTTTAAAAAATGGAATTCAACCTTAAAAATATTCTAAAGTTTGTTATTTTCCTTGGCCTGGGACTGGCACTTTTGGGCTGGGCTTTCAAAAACATGGATTTAAAACAAATGTTTGAGGAAATAAAAAATGCCAACTATTTTTGGATATTTATAGGAATGTTTTGCGGAGTATTAGCCCATGCCAGCCGGGCATTGAGATGGAATTTATTATTACAACCAATAGGCTACAAAGCCAATAACTGGAATACATTTTATGCCGTAATGATTGGTTATTTTTCAAACAATTTGGTGCCTCGCCTGGGCGAAGTAACCCGTTGTGCCGCCTTAGCTAAAACGGATAAAATACCAGTAGAAAAATTATTTGGAACGGTATTTATCGAACGGGTAATTGATTTAATAATTACCTTGATTGTGACCCTTTTTATTTTTATTTCCCAGTTCGATTTGTTGAATGGTTTTTTAAACGATACCATTTACCCAATGATGGGGAGTAAATCTGGCGGCGGTTCCTCTATTAAGTTTATTATTTTAGGAATCCTGGTTTTTGGAGGTTTAGTGGTTTTTATAATGCGGAACAAAATTAAAAACCTGACCATTTATAAAAAGGCGGCCAACATAGCCAAAGGATTTGTGGAAGGAATAAAAAGTGTATTGAAATTAGAGAAACCATGGCTGTTCATAGCCCATTCTATTTTTATATGGGGTATGTATTTTGCCATGGCTTATTTCACATTTTTTTCTTATGCCCCATCAGCCCATTTAGGTTACCAGGCGGGTTTAATCGTTTTGTTTTTGGGAACAGTAGCGGTTATTCTTCCTATTCCAGGAGGTATTGGGGTATACCATAATTTGGTAAGTTTGGGTTTGGTTTTATTTGGCCTTACCAAAGAAGAAGGAATTACGTATGCCACCATAAGTCATGCCGCACAAATGATTATGATTTTTGTTGTAGGCTTGATTAGTATGGTAATGATTAGTAACAAGCTTCGCAAAAAAGTAACCATGGAAGATGTTTTATAAAAACAAAATAGTAACCCTTGATGTGTTAGCAACTCGCAGAAAAACCTGGGCGGATGCTGGCGAAAAGGTAGTTTTTACCAACGGTTGTTTTGATATTCTGCATCGCGGCCATGTGGATTATTTGAATAAAGCCAAAGACCTGGGCACAAAATTAATCGCAGCTGTAAATTCAGATAAATCCATTTCTACCATAAAAAGCCCATCACGTCCTATTCAGGATGAAATTTCAAGATCCGAAATTATGGCCTCACTGGGTTGCGTGGATGCTGTAATTATTTTTGATGACGATACTCCTTATGATTTAATAAAAACGTTAGTTCCTGATATACTTGTAAAAGGGGCCGATTATAAACCCGAGGACATTGTAGGGTATGATATTGTAACCGGAAATGGCGGCAAAGTTTTAACGATTGATTTTTTGCCTGGGTATTCTACCAGCTTGATTGAAAAAAAAATAAAGGAGAGTTAAGGTATTACTTTTTATAAAGTATCAAAGTCTTATTTCTCATATCTTTTAATCTAAAATCTAATCCATCATCTTTCCATCTAAAATCTTAAATTTGCAACCTTTATAAAAAAAACATGTCTTATTTATTTACCTCTGAATCTGTTTCCGAAGGTCATCCTGATAAAGTGGCCGACCAAATCTCTGATGCTTTAATTGATAATTTTTTGGCTTGGGATCCCCAATCCAAAGTAGCTTGCGAAACTCTTGTAACTACAGGTTTGGTAGTGTTGGCTGGTGAAGTAAAAACCAATACCTATCTGGATGTTCAAAAAATAGCCCGCGAAGTGGTTCGCAAAATTGGCTATACCAAATCCGAATATATGTTTGAAGCTAATTCGTGCGGCGTGATTAGTGCTATCCACGATCAATCGGAAGATATAAACCAAGGTGTGGACAGGGCTGCGGCCAGTCAGGATTTTGAAAGCAAAGCCAATGCTCAGGGAGCAGGAGATCAGGGAATGATGTTTGGCTATGCCACCAAAGAAACCGATAATTATATGCCTTTGGCATTAGACTTAGCACATAAAGTTTTACAGGAATTATCGTTTATCCGTAATAATGAACCAAATTTAATCCCGTATTTAAGACCCGACGCCAAATCGCAGGTTACCATTGAATACTCAGATGAAAACGTTCCTCAACGTATAGATTCTATTGTGGTTTCTACCCAACACGATGATTTTGACGATGAGCAAAAAATGCTTGCCAAAATAAAATCAGATATTATAAGTATAGTAATTCCAAGGGTTAAAGCAAAATTAAAACCTGAGTTGCAAGCCTTGTTTACCGATAAAATTATTTATCATATAAATCCTACCGGTAAGTTTGTAATAGGAGGCCCACATGGCGATACCGGACTTACCGGACGAAAAATAATTGTAGATACCTACGGTGGAAAAGGGGCCCACGGAGGAGGGGCATTTTCAGGAAAAGACCCATCCAAAGTGGATCGTTCTGCGGCTTATGCCACCCGTCATATTGCTAAAAATATGGTAGCAGCAGGATTATGTGATGAAGTTTTGGTTCAAATATCTTACGCTATTGGCGTTGCCAAACCCTGCGGATTATATATAAACACCAATGGCAGTGCCAAAGTGAGTATGCCAGATGGCGAAATAGCCAAACTCATTGAAGGTATTTTTGATCTTCGTCCTTATGCTATTGAAACCCGTTTGAAATTGAGAAATCCTATTTATTCCGAAACTGCATCGTATGGCCACATGGGCCGCAAAAATGAAGTGGTAGAAAAAACCTTTACCAGCCCCGACGGAAATATTAAAAAATTAAGTGTGGAGTTGTTCACCTGGGAAAAATTGGATTACACCGACAAAATAAAAAATGCGTTTGAACTGAAATAGTTTAACAAAATTTTATAACTTTACATTTCAAAATTAAAATTTTATGTGTGGTATAGTAGCTTATATAGGACCCAATCAGGCGTATGATTTTTTAATTGCCGGATTGAAACGTTTGGAATACCGGGGGTACGACAGTGCAGGAATTGCATTGTTGGACGGGGATATGAAAGTTTATAAAGAACATGGTAAAGTTCAGGATTTGGTGGATATGATTGGCAACCAAAACACGGAGGGCAGCAAAGGAATAGGCCATACTCGCTGGGCCACGCATGGCGAACCTAATCAAAAAAACGCTCATCCTCATTTATCAGGTTCAGGCGATTTGGCTGTTATCCATAATGGGATTATTGAAAATTATGCTACGCTAAAAGAGGCTTTGGTAACCCGTGGCCACACCTTTAAGAGCGATACAGATACTGAGGTTTTAATAAATTTAATTGAGGATATAAAGGATAACGTGAGATGTTCTTTGTTTGAAGCTGTTCGTTTAGCTTTAAATGAAGTAGTGGGGGCTTACGCCATTGTTATTTTATCAAAAAACGACCCAGATATATTGATTGGGGCAAGAAAAGGAAGTCCATTAGTAGTGGGCATTGGTAATACACCGGGCGAATTTTACATGGCCAGTGATGCCACGCCCATAGTGGAACACACCCGAAAAGTTACGTATTTGGAAGATGGAGAAATAGCTTTAATTTCAGGCGGCGAACTTACTGTTAAAACTATTGATAATATTGAAAAAACCCCTTACATACACAATCTTGAAATAACCCTTGAAGCTATTGAAAAAGGCGGTTACGACCATTTTATGCTCAAGGAAATATATGAGCAACCCAAATCCATTCATGATAGTTTTAGGGGCCGCATAGATTCCACATTATTAAAAATTGAAATGCGGAGCATGAATGAGTTTGAGAATAAAATTAAAAATCTTAAACGCATTATTATTATTGGTTGTGGCACCTCATGGCATGCCGGTTTAGTTGGGGAATATTTGTTTGAAGATTTTGCCCGGATACCGGTGGAGGTAGAGTATGCCTCGGAGTTCCGCTATCGCAACCCAGTAATTTATCCCGATGATTTGGTTATTGCCATTTCTCAATCGGGCGAAACCGCTGATACATTGGCTGCATTAGAATTGGCCAAACATGCCGGGGCTACCATATTTGGTGTGTGCAATGTGGTAGGTTCATCCATCCCGCGAATGACTGATGCCGGGGCCTATACCCATGCTGGTCCCGAAATTGGGGTGGCTTCTACAAAAGCATTTACTGCCCAGGTTACGGTGTTAGCTTTGCTTGCCTTGGGTTTTGCACAACGAAGGGGAACTATCTCCGATTCAAGGTTGAGGTCGGTTTTACAAGAAATTGAACGTATACCAGGCAAAGTAGAAAAGGTACTTAAATCATGCGAACAGAGCGTTTTGGAAATTGCCAATAAATATGCGGATGTTTCCAATTTTCTTTATTTAGGTCGGGGATATAATTTCCCTGTGGCATTGGAAGGTGCTTTAAAACTTAAAGAAATATCCTACATCCATGCCGAAGGTTACCCGGCGGCTGAAATGAAACATGGACCCATAGCACTTATTGATCATGAAATGCCAGTGGTTGTAATTGCAACCCAAAATGATATCTATGAAAAAGTATTAAGTAATATTCAGGAGGTAAAGGCCCGTAAAGGAAGGATAATAGCAATAGTTACGGAAGGGGATACTAAGGTGAAAAACCTTGCCGAGCATATCATTGAAATACCAGAAACCGAAGACACTCTTGTTCCTTTATTAAGCACTTTGCCTTTGCAGTTACTATCCTATCATATTGCCGTAATGCGCGGTTGTAATGTTGATCAGCCAAGGAATTTGGCTAAGTCTGTTACCGTAGAATAATAAAACATAGCCCACGGTTTAAACCGTGGGCTATAAAAGATACTTTCCTGGTTAATTTTAACCCTTGATAGAAATTTCTTTAATCTTCTCGCCAAACCTCCCATACCTTATTTTGGCCAAAATTAATAAGCTAATAAGGTTAAAATTTTATAGTGTTTTGTTTTCTACTAAGGTTTTCTTGAGTTTAAAATTTAGGATACTCTGGCTTTTTTAAAACTCTAATTGTGTAGCCATAAATAGACAATTCTATTTTCTTAAAATCTGGTTTTTAAAATTAAATCCGTGATTTCTATTGGTTTGTAGAATTAAAACTAACAAGGAATTTTATTTGAGTAATAGGTGTTAGGAGGACACAAATTATGAAACACATTACTCAAAACCAATTTCGCAAGGTCAAAATTTTAGCCTTATTCGTATTCATCTTTAGTGTGGCTGAAGCTTTTGCAGCATCTGCCCATTATCAGGGCTCATCACTCAGGTTATTACTTCCACCAACAGGTGAACACACCGTGGTGATAGATAATATGCCGTTTAAAGGAATTTACGACCGTTTTAAAATTGATAACCTGCGACAAGGTAACCACCGACTTAAAATAGTGCAATTGGTGATAAACAGAAGAGGACAAATTGTAAATAAATTTGTATTGTACAACGGGATAATTTTTATTCCTAAAAATGCTAAAGTTTGGGCTTCTATTAACAATAATGGAAGGTTTATTATAGAAAGAACTTACCAAAGAAATTATAACCGGGGTAACAACAACCGCGACCAAGGCTATGATAACGGCGACTACGACAATCATTATAATAACAATGGTGGAGAAAACCGCGAAGGAAACCGCGATGATTATTATGACGACGATTGGTATGGATACGATGACCAAAACAATGATGAGAGGGATAACCGATCTAACCATGAAACCAAAGATGAACAACAGTATTCACGAAAAAGCAACCACCGAGGTAATGAAACCTTTGCTCTTACATTAAGCGCAATTAAGAAACAATCCTTTGATACCGAACGAATGAAAATAGCAAAAAATGCAGCAGTTCAGGGAAACATGCTGAGCAGTGAAGTGGCTGAAATTACCAAACTGTTTTCGTTTGAATCAACCCGATTGGAGTTTGCCAAATATGCTTACACTTATACTACCGATAAAAAGAATTACGTTATAGTACAAGATGCCTTTCAGTTTAGCAGCAGCACATCCGAATTACAGGATTACATAACCCAATACGTGGGTCGCAGGTAAACAATAAAAGCCGTTCTGTGGAGGAGCGGCTTTTTTGTAATTTTTTTTTAATTTTCGTCATTAAATCATAACTCCATGAAATCAATTCATTTTACAATTATTTTAATAATACTGGCCGCCTGTTCTAATAATACAGAAAAAACCAAAGAAACTACAGCTGAGAAACCACTCAGAAAACAAACCCGGCCCGAATTGCAGCAAATAATAGATACAGCTAATGTTATAGGGTCAATATTAATATACGACCCTATTGAAAATATTTATTATTCCAATGATTTTAAGCGTTGTGAAAAAGGGTTTTTACCAGCATCTACGTTTAAAATTCCTAATACTGTTATTGGATTGGAAACCGGGGTGATCGAAAATCAGTTTACTGTTTTTAAATGGGATGGAAAGAAAAGACGCTTGCCGACCTGGGAAAAGGATTTGACATTAAGAGAAGCATTTGAGGTATCCTGTGTGCCATGTTACCAGGAAGTGGCCCGGAAAATTGGGGTAAAACGCATGAACGAATATCTCAAAAAACTAAAGTATGGAAACATGATAGTGGACTCATCAAACATTGATTTGTTTTGGCTGGAAGGAGAATCCAAAATAAGCCAGTATGAGCAGATAGATTTTTTGAAACGCTTTTTTTTGGGGGAGTTGCCCATTTCTAAAAAAACCAAGGAATTAATGGAACATGTCCTATTTATTGACAATGAACCCGACTATAACCTTTACGGAAAAACCGGCTGGGCCATAAGGAATAATAACAATATAGGCTGGTTTGTAGGTTATCTTAACACCTCCAAAAAAGTTTATTTTATGGCTACCAATATTGAACCCAAGGAAAAATTCAATATGGATATGTTCCCAATCATAAGGTCACAAATTTCGCTGGAGGCGTTTAGGAAACTTGGAATTATTAAGTGATAATAAACATCCCCGGACTACTTTAAACAACTCACAAACCAAGAGTAAAGGGGGACTTTACAACCCCAAAACCCCTTTCCCCTGTTCAGGTGAGCG